>JAGLCZ010000482.1 GCA_023145975.1 Candidatus Hydrogenedentota bacterium
TATTCCTCGATCATCAAAGTTGCATGGATTTTCCCAGAACTCATCCAGTCGTCCGCGTCCCTCACGTTCGTAGGACAGTACTTTCAACATCATTTGTGCTTTGTCGAGAGCGCGTAATAACCGTGCTTCTGCACTTTTCCCTGCCAGAAATTCGTCATGTAAATTACTGTAGGTTGTCGGAAATGCTGCGAAAAGATCATTGAAAATACCCTGTTCGGCTTCTTGTTTAGCTTCCCCAAGCCATGTGTTGGCTACGGGCATTGGGATATCCATGAGTTGCGCTTCCGAAAGGTCGTGAACAAGTGCCATGGACAGGGTTTTCCCCAAATCATATTCATCAGGATAGGCATTCACGTAAAGCAACGCCAGAAGTGCAAAAAAATGACTATGGGCCGATACCGATTCGGGGTCGGGAACACCGCGCAACAGGAAACCAGCACGCGGTACACGGTCAAGGGGATGAATCTTGTGAAACAGTTCCAGCACTTGTACAGCGAAATCGTTGCTTTCGGTCACGACACTTCTTCGGCTGTGGGGATATCATCGTCATCAACCGGTTCAGTCTTTTTTTCTTTAGGAAGCATGTCAAGGGTCTGAAGTTGCTCAAAAATGGTAGCAAGTGTTTTGTGAGCCGCTTCTGAAGCTTCCTTGTCTTCGGGAGTTTCTACTTCTTCCTCTTCAAAAACTTTCAGTGTGTCACGGATACCATCAATCACGCGGAGTAGATCCGCTTCTTCCTGATCTTCCGACAGTTGTTCTCTATTTTTTTCCGACTCATCATCTCCAATATCTTTACTTAGGTTGTCTGTAAATTCGATTAACTCTTCCACCTGTTTTTCCAGCCCGCCAATACGTTCTTTCATCGCGCTCTTTTGTTTTTCCAGGCGGTCAACAATTTCAGCGACATCTGGAGTATCAGTCGGGGGCGCTTCCTGAAGTTTTGAGAGTTCATCGCGAAGATCTATTAATTCCCCTTCACTGCGTTCCAGTGCCGTCCTGGCAACGTCGCGTTCGTGGGTAATTGTTTCCAGTTCCTGTTGGAGAGATTTTAGTTCCTGTTGATTCTGTTCCGGGACAGCAGGGGTCTCTTCTTTGCTTGATTCCAGATCTGCTATACGCGCTTTAAGTGTAGCGATTTGTTTGACCGCGACTTCCGGTATAGGTGCACCGTCACTTTTCGGAAGGGGCTTTATGCCAATAATTGATCCGCCGTTGATATAAGATTTAAATTTCCCGCTGAGGGCGGGAAGAATGCTGGGATGAATGTTTGTAGCAATGATTACGAACTGCTTGTATTCTTGAAATGCTGCAATGACGCGTTCAAGATCAGCTACATTGTTTTCGAACAGGTGCAGCTCGTCCACAATCAGTATTACAGGATATTTTTTCTTTAGCTTTTCGGGGGTATCCGGCAGTTTTTTGACTTTGTTCGGAAAGTCCTTTGAGGAAATAAGTGCTACCCCGACTTTATCGTTACGTTCACGAAACTGATTTACAATTGCCCATAGCAGATGGCTTTTCCCGGATCCGCTTTCGCCCAGCAACACAATGGGGCGCGGCATATCTTTTTCCAATGAGGCCAGTTTATTGCATACATCATATGCCGCCTGATTGGTATCGTGGACAATAAAACTGTCGAAAGAGAACCCTTTCATTGTGCTACTCCTGCTGTGTTGGATATTCCTATTTATTGATCTTGATTGTCCTGGTAATCATTTTCTTCCTATGACTCATATTGCCTGAGTCATAGGAACTAATATGATTGTAACCTGATTGACTATCATTTTCAACTATAACGACAGAATATATATCTGCCCTCTAATTATATAGAATCCAGATAGTCTGCTTCTAATAAATATCATTCTTAATTCTCTTACTGAAGAGAACGTCTTATATTGCCGATTTGTGAAGTTTCGCAAGATAAATATGTAGTACGGCTATATCTGCCGCACGCACGCCGGGTATGCGTGTTGCCTGCCCAAAATTTACCGGCTTGATTTCCTGCAGGCGTTGACGACTTTCCCGGGGAAGTCCGGGGATATTGGCGTAGTCAAGTGTTTCAGGAATACGCATGTCCTCCGATTTTTTGAACCGTTGGATGGTTTTGGCTTCACGTTCGAGATAGCCTTCATACTTGATGCGAATCTCTATCTGTTCCTGTTCTTCGTAGCAATATGTTTCTTTGGGGGGCAGATAACGCCAGAGTGTGCTTAATGTTATGCCGGGACGGCGAAGCAATTGTTCCGCTGATTGTGGCGCCGTCATTGGAGTTTCCCTGCATTCACAGAGCAGGGCATTCATTTCCTCATTCGGTGTAACCGTCGTTTTTTTCAGGCGTGTTATTTCCTGGTGTATGTGTTCTTCCCGTACTCGAATTTTTCGGTTGCTTTCTTCTCCTGCGATGCCGTAGTGTGACAGCCGTAGATCGGCGTTGTCATGGCGGAGGTGAAGCCGATATTCAGCCCGCGAGGTAAACAGCCGGTAGGGTTCCATAATTCCACGGGTTACAATGTCATCCACCATTACTCCTAAATAAGCTTCATTGCGTCCAATGAGCAGGGGAGGGGCGTCCTCAATTTGACGGACGGCATTCAGTGCTGCGTACAATCCCTGAGCAGCGGCTTCTTCATATCCCGAAGTTCCGTTGATTTGACCTGCATGAAAGAGACCGTGTATACGTTTCGTTTCAAGGGTGGGTTTTAAGCAGGTAGGCTGAATGTAATCATATTCAACAGCATACCCGGGACGGAT
>JAGLCZ010000483.1 GCA_023145975.1 Candidatus Hydrogenedentota bacterium
CCGGACTTTGAAAAAGGGGTATCCCTGTGGCTGGATGCCTGGCGACGCCTGCGTAAAAATCGGCTTGCCGTAGCAGGCGGCAGCATTCTGACGCTGGTGGCAGCTGTGGCAATAGTCGGTCCCTGGCTGAGTCCCTACGCCTATGATGCGCAGAACACCGCATTGGGAGCGGCAGCACCTTCATGGCAGCATTGGCTGGGCACAGATCCCCTTGGGCGCGACTTGATGACACGGCTGCTCCATGGCGGACGGGTATCCCTCAGCGTAGGCTTGGCGGCTACAACAGTATCCCTGTTCATCGGCGTATTATACGGCGCCTTATCGGGGTATGCAGGCGGGCGCACCGATATGGTGATGATGCGCATCGTGGATATCCTCTATGCTTTACCCTTTACCGTATTTGTGATCATACTGATGGTTTTCTTCGGTAGAAACTTTATCTTTCTGTTCCTCGCCATCGGTGCCGTGGAATGGCTGACCACGGCACGTATCGCCCGCGGGCAAACCTTATCGCTGCGGCAGCGGGAATTTGTGGAAGCCGCCGTGGTCATGGGACTGAGCCGCACCCGCATCCTGCTGCGACACATTATTCCGAACATGTTCAGCCCCATCATTATTTATGCCACACTCACAGTACCGCGGGTCATGCTGCTGGAAGCGTTCCTGAGTTTCCTCGGACTTGGCGTGCAGCCGCCCATGAGTTCCTGGGGACTGTTGATTCGCGAAGGGGTTGAAACTATGGAAGAATATCCCTGGTTACTCATTTCGCCGGGGATACTGTTTTCACTGACTCTGTTTTCGCTAAACGCTTTCGGGGACGGATTACGTGACGCTTTTGATCCGCGCATAGCAAAAGACTAATACGTTTATGAAAAGAATTTTTACTATAGATATTACATCCCCCGCCGCATTGCGGCACCCCCTTCAAAGGGGGATCAAAAAGAATGTAATCTTGCAAATCATCCAGACCAAGAATCGGAATACTCGCTGATGCCGCTATTGGAAGTCAAAGACTTGCGAACCTGGTTCCACACCCGTGACGGGATTGTCCGTGCTGTGGACGGCGTCTCCTTTTCTTTGAATCCCGGCGAAACCCTCGGCGTAGTAGGCGAATCAGGATGCGGTAAATCGGTAACCTTCTATTCCATGCTCGGACTGGTGCCCATGCCCCCTGCAAAAATCGAATCGGGTACAGCACGCTTTGACGGCACCGACCTGCTCACTGCCGATGCCGACACCTTACGCAACATTCGCGGCCGCCGCATTGCAATGATATTCCAGGATCCCATGACCGCGCTGAACCCGTACATGCGCATTGGTACGCAGGTGATGGAACCGCTGCTTGCCCACGGTATATGCAACCGCCAGGAAGCACGGGAACGTGCCGAAGCCATATTCGAAGCCGTAGGGATCCAGGATGCAAAAGCACGTATGAAAGA
>JAGLCZ010000484.1 GCA_023145975.1 Candidatus Hydrogenedentota bacterium
ACGAAATCCTGCGGCGTAATCGGGTGGACACGATGCACACCTCTACAGATACTTCTTACATCGAGGAATTCTACCGCTTCTTCAAGATGCGGGAACGCCGTCGTTCCGGAAAGGCTATTGCATGAGGAGTGTTTGCTTATCCATAGCCCTCCTTCTGGTCATCCCTGCTGTTTCTCAGGGAGAAACAACTTTCGAGGTAACTCTCACCCCCCCGGAAGCCCCCTACATCCATGCCGTAACCTATTCGATACGCATAACAGGTGATGCCTCGCTGCAATGTGAGTTTCCTGATATCCCGACAGATACCAAACAAATAGAAATACATCGTATGCCTGAGGAAAGTACACCCGTAACGGAAGACGGTATACGCATAACGCAGCCCTATCAGCTCGACCCCATTTTTCCGGGACTGTACAAGATACCTGCGCTCATAATACCCTGGGAAAGCAAAGACGATAAAGGAACCCTAACCATACCGGCACTGGTATTTCGCGCACGTGAATTATCGCCCTCCGAAGCAGAGGCTGCAGCACTCTTTACCGGTATTGCCGCTCCCGACACGGTACTGCCGCCGAAACGTATTTCGAAGCGCGGGCTATTCCTTTTTGCAGGAGGAAGCATCGCTGCTCTTATAGCGATATTCCTGATAGTCCGCCATTTCCTAAGCAAAAAGAAAGTATCCGTTATACTTACGCCCGCCTGGGATATTGCGTTGAATCGTTTACGTGAACTGGATCACCGCAACCTGCCCGGTACGGGGAAAATCGATGTCTATTATGTAGACCTGTCCGCAATCCTACGGTATTATATTGAAGATCATTTCCATATCCACGCCCCCGAACAAACCACCCAGGAATTCCTTGATACTGCCACACAAAGCAAAACCTTTAACGAGGAACACCAGCAATTCCTATCTGATTTCCTATGCCAATGCGACCGGGTAAAATTCGCACGGCTGCAGCCCGGCATAGAAGACATGACAACCCACTTCAAGCAGGTACGACACTTCATCAAAGATACCATGCCGAAAGAAAATGAAAAAACGGCATTGGAGCAGGCAGCATGAGTACCTTATTCCTCTTATTCAAATATGACGGTCTCGCCTATCCCCTCATGCTTTGGTTAGGGGTTGTCGTGGCAGTACT
>JAGLCZ010000485.1 GCA_023145975.1 Candidatus Hydrogenedentota bacterium
CTTATTCGGCTCGTGGATGAAAATGGTATGGACTGGATGTATATGAACTGTTCCGCTACGGCACAGCGTGGTGCGCTTGATTGGAAACCCAAATTTAAGAAAGCTACCTTGCCGGTTTTCAAAGAACTTTACAAGCGTGTGAAAAATGGTGATGAGTGTAAGCGTGTGCTGAGAAGCACCGGAGGAGCTAATTACCAGGAGAAGCTGCAGAAAGAGCTGGATGTAATACATGATTCTGAAATGTGGCGTGCCGGTGCGGCTTCCCGTTCCTTACGTCCAAAAACATCGAAGGCGAAACAGGTGAAATCGTCGGTTGGTACGGGGGGACGCACCAGTAACTAGGCTGGTGCATTCGTCTGCAATGCCGCTACTTGTTTGTGATACAATGCAGGGGATATTCAGCAGTGTATAGGTTTCACACAGGATTGTGACACGTTGCCGCTGTTTCAAAATATCCGTTAGTTGGTTGGTGAATTGCGTAGATGTTAGAATGCATGTGTTCGACATGCCGTGTTTGTGTGTCGATATGTGTTTTTCTGACAGCTATGTTGTACATGTGAAGGAAACGCCCTTGAAACGAGAAAATCCTGAAGCAAGACTAGGACCGCCGGACGGACTCAATTTTGAAACTGCGTGGTCAGGTTCGTTTCTAGACATTCATGTGATTACGGATGTCGGGAGGAAACGCAAAAATAACGAAGACTCATGTTTGCTTTATGTCCCGGAAGAGGAGGGGATGTTTGACTCACGGGGAGTGCTCATTGCTGTTGCAGATGGTATGGGCGGTGCCAGTGCAGGAGAGTATGCCAGTCGTACAACGCTTCAGTGTCTTGCTAAAAAATACTATGATAAGCATTTACATACGTTGGTGCCCAATGCGTTGAAGTTGGCTGTGGAAAGTGCTAACGAGTATGTTTTTGATGAGGCTGAGGCGAATTCTGAATACGCGGGTATGGGCACTACCATCAGTACACTTTCGATCATGGGACAGTGGGCGTACTTGGCGCAGGTGGGAGACAGCCGTATTTATTTGAAGCGGCAGGGACATGATTTAAAACAGGTTAC
>JAGLCZ010000486.1 GCA_023145975.1 Candidatus Hydrogenedentota bacterium
CTATCCTGAAAAGGGGTTGCAGTTCGTTTCTTCGCTACATTCTACAGGCAGTATACGCGAAATACAAACAATTGTGTTGTATACTGTTTTCAGAAAAGGAACGGGATACTTACATGAAAATACTGATAGCTCCTGATTCATTCAAAGAATGCCTGAGTGCTTTTGCTGTTACCGAGGCTTTGTCCGTTGGTTTGCGGCGAAGCGGTGTTCCTGATTCATCCCTACTATGCCGTCCGTTGGCAGATGGGGGCGAAGGGTTCCTGGATGTGCTGCATCATGCGTTGGGCGGGGAAATAGATACGGTATGCGTATCAGGACCTATGGGAAATCCCGTGAGTGCCCGCTATGGGCTGCTCGATTCAGGTAGAACTGCAGTGATTGAAATGGCAGAGGCGGCGGGAGTACATTTGCTTCCCGTGGAAGGTCGTAATCCGGGTGTGACCACAACCCGGGGTGTGGGCGAATTAATAAAGCATGTGCTTGATCTGGGAGTACAGCGCATTCTTGTCGGGCTTGGAGGCAGCGTTACTAACGATGGCGGAACGGGTATGGCTGCAGCGCTGGGTGCTTGTTTCAAGGATGCTGATGGGAAGCCATTGGCGCCTGGCGGTGCGGCATTGCATCATCTGGTCGAAGTGGATCTTAGCGGTTTTGATAAACGTCTTCAAACAGTCGAAGTCGTGGGTGCCTGTGATGTGTTGAATACCTTGTGTGGTGACAAGGGTGCTTCCTTTGTTTATGGTCCTCAGAAAGGTGCTTCCCCGAAAGAAGTACAGCAATTGGATGAGGCGCTGTACCACTATGCGGCCGTGGTAAAGAAACAGATGGGGGTAGAGGTACTGTCTCTGGCAGGTGGCGGTGCGGCGGGGGGACTTGCTGCCGGGTTGGCACTATTTGCGGGTGCTACGTTACGTTCCGGTGCCGAACTTGTATTTGAAGCCTATGGCGATATGGAAGAATCTATTGGGTCGGCATCTATTATCATTAGTGGTGAAGGTGCGGTAGATGG
>JAGLCZ010000487.1 GCA_023145975.1 Candidatus Hydrogenedentota bacterium
AGAATATTGTCTCAGCATGATATACTGCTTTTTATGAACAAAGAAGATGCGAGAAAAACACCGGATGATCTGCATGAAAGACGCAAGCAAGTAGTGCGGCTTCACCAAAAAGAATATGGTCCGATGCTGATAGCCGAACTCACAGGCTTGAGCTGGGGCGCAGTCAGCACTGCCTTGAAACTCTATAAAGCAGGTGGTATCGCAGCCCTAAAACCGAAGACCAGGGGGCGCAAGAGCGGAATGGGGCGCACCCTCACAAGCGAACAGGAATTGCGCATTCAGCAGCTTATCTGCGAGAAGCGTCCAGAGCAGATGAAGATAGATTTCGCACTGTGGACGAGAGGAGCTGTCACAGAACTCATAGTGCGAGAATTTGGCGTGGACTTGTCGATCAGGGCGGTTGGAGATTATATCAACCGGTGGGGGTTTACCCCGAAAAAACCAATCAAGAGGGCGTACGAGCAACAGCCCGAAGCGGTGCGCAACTGGCTGGATGAAGAATACCCTGAAATCGAGCGCCGCGCCATGGGCGATGGTGCTGAAATCCAGTGGGGTTACGAGACTTGCGTAATGAACATCGATGTCAGAGGCAGAAGCTATTCACCACGTGGTCAAACGCCGGAAACCCGCGCTGTATGGGGACGGCGCGAAAATTTTTCCATGATCTCAACAGTTACCAATCGTGGCAAGTGTCGATGGATGATCATAGACGGGGCATTCAACTCAGAGCACCTTATCAAGTTTATGGACCTGCTTATCAAAGACGCTGGACGCAAGGTTTTCCTGATTCTTGATAACCTGCGTATTCATCACAGTAAACCAGTCAAAGCGTGGATTGAAAGACATCAGAAGGAAATAGAGCTTTTCTTTCTGGCAAGTTAGAGTCCCGAGCTCAATCCTGATGATCGGCTAAATGCCGATCTCAAGCACAAGATCACAACAGTTGCTCCGGCTCGGACGAGAAAGAAACTGCTGGATATAACCACTGGCTATATGAAGTTGCTCGAAAAATCCCCAAAGCGGGTAGTTAGTTACTTTGGAGATCCTCATATTAAATATGCCGCCTATCACAATATTCGACTGCCGGAGCAATAACAGCGTAGATCGTCATTGCGAACATCGTGCAGCAAACCGAGAATCAATAAGGGAATTGTATTACAGACCGTAGTGGGCCGTTGCTTTACCAAAAATAAGTGTAGCCTATCATTACGGAGTATCCACTGGATTGGACTGAGGATCCTTTGCTCAACTTCGAAAATGAATTGCCGCGACCTGTTTCTTTGATTGAGCAGGGGGGAGCATAAACGCCTGCCAGGTGTACGCTATGTTTCTCGGTGATTTTATGAGATACTCCCGCACTAATATGGTGTTTTACTACCACAGGTACCAGACCTGCCAGAAATACATTTTCTTGAGTTACGGGAGAGTTACTGTAGGAATAACCGCACATGAAAGTCCATTTTGGATGGGCAACCCATTCAAGACCGGTCTTTATACCATGTTGATCTCGCCAGCCATATCCACCCCCGGAAAATATGGGCGTACCATAGGTTTTAATTTCTTTCCAATTTAACCATTTATAGTCCAGTGTCAGTTCTAATTTCGGTGTCACTTTGTAAGCAATTCCCGCTTGAACGGTCTGTGGTAAATCCAGGCAATGTTTTAGAAGGTCCTTATACTTCTTCATGGATTGTGTCCAATGACGGGAATTGTAGGCGAGCCCTACGGAAAAGCGCTCCCAACTTCGATAGACTCCTAAACCGAATCCTATGCCCAGGGCATCATCCCATCGATTGTCATGTTTTGCAGGACGGAAGCCCAGGGTAATATGGTCGCTGCGGAAACGGGACAGCGAAAGGTGTACCCCCATTCCTAACGCCCATCCATTATCAAATTCATAGGCATACGCAAGTACGCCTCTAATATGTTGGTAGGCTAGACGTCGATCACGATTCCCCTGGAAAAGGCGGGTGATGGTACTGCGGGAATTGGGATATTCAATAGCAGAGCCGCTGGGAATAAAAAGACCACCTCCGAGAACGCCAGTCTTAAGAGGTAGAATAATACTGTTTGCAACAACAAGTGAAAGTTTGTCTGAATGTAGATTTCCGTCAAGTGAGTTGACTAGAACACCTTTCGGTTTGATTCGTGAGTTTCCCATGATGGCATAAAGGTTGACATCAAAGCGACGTTCCAAATCAACCATAGCCGCAGGATTCATAAGGCACCAGTAGGAACTGCGTGGACTGGCAACACCGCTGGAGGCGCGACCGACTTGGAGCGTGTCGTTTCCCATAAGGAAAACACCTTCGCTGGCACAGACCGGGGACATTGCTATTATCCCCATCAGTAGGCTTATCGCAACGGTTTTAGCAAGACATATGCCATAATTGCTGGTACCATAAGTTTTAAAAATACGCACAAGTAGATTTCCTTTGTATTGCCTGTATTGATGTCGCAATATTATCATATT
>JAGLCZ010000488.1 GCA_023145975.1 Candidatus Hydrogenedentota bacterium
CTGGCTTCTTTACGGCTGGCTTCTTGACTGGTGCCTTCTTGACTGGTGCCTTCTTGACTGGTGCCTTCTTGACTGGTGCCTTCTTGACTGGTGCCTTCTTGACTGCTGGCTTCTTTACTGCTGCCTTCTTTACTGGCACTTTATTAGTCACCGCCTTTTTCTTCGCTACGCTTTTCGGGGAAGGTGGCGCAGCAACCGCGACGTTATGTGCTTCTTTCTTTTCTTTGTCCTCGTCTTCTATTTTCGGTTTCGTTGTTTCTACATCTGTAATATGAGCATAAGCATTCCCCGAAAGGATATGTGCACGTTTATTCTCAGATATTGTGCTGGCGCTAAACCGTTCAACCTCTTCTTGTATTGAAGCGCGTACAGGACTGGCATGTGTCTCCAGCCATTGATTTATTGGCTCGAATACCTCTTTTACCGATTCTCTGCTAAAAGCCAAATCACAATGGCTATAGTCCTCGACATACCCTTCCGCTTTAGAGCACACCTCCATTTTCTTGTCCGCATTCTCAATACTACCAAACCATGTTTTTGCACGTTCGATATTAATAAAAGGGTCTCGCACAGCAAAGAATGCAAACAAAGGAACAGATAAAGCATGGATGCTATTGGGTACATCCAATTCACCATCCAGCAATATATACTCGCGTGTACGCATCCACTGATGAAGCTGTCCCATAAGCGCAGGTAACGGATCTTCAAGCATATTAATGAAATGTCCGGCATTAATTTTCGGTAGCAAGTTCTTCTGATTAATGGGGAATGCAAATGAACTGACACGTAATAATCTTAAAATCGGAACGATGCCCCGAATAAAGTTTCCGGATATGACAGGGAACTTTTCCGCGAATGCCAAAGGTAATTTCGGCACCTTACCTGCGGCATCACTGAAATCAATAGGCGAACCCAATGTCGTTCCCGAAGCGATATCGTTCCCCCCAAAATGAAGAGCATACGCATAGAGCAACATCCCACCCATGGAATGCCCCACCCAATGTACTTTTTCGTAATTGGTAGTTTTTAGTATATGTGCAATAGTTGCGGGAATATCCTCTTTGAAAAAGTCCTCCATACAGACGTTATCCCGTGTACGTTCAAAGGGTGCCTCTGACGAACGACACCCCCGCAAATCAACGG
>JAGLCZ010000489.1 GCA_023145975.1 Candidatus Hydrogenedentota bacterium
CCGCCTGCTATTATTCCTACGACACGGTCCGGCGAGACGCCGAAAGTGGGGGGGCATTCGGAGGCATCAAGTACACCGAGACGTCCGCTTGTACCTGCGCCCGTATAAATGATGCGTCCGCCCGCGCATAAAGATCGTGCCGCCTCTTCGATGGCGGCGGTGACATCTTCTAATACGTCGTTAATAGCGCTAACAGCCTCTTTGTCTGCGTGGTGCATTGCGTCTGCAATTTCCTGTGCAGAGAGTGCATCCAGAAAAACAGGGGTGCTGGTTTGCTCTGTCACAGGTATTGCGTTATCCGCAAGGCTCGTGCTGTTGTTCCAAGTCTGTGCCCATGGTGGGGTATTCTTCAGCGACGACAATGGGTATACGGCACGATGACCACGTAGTGTGCAGAGGTTATGGTTCATAGCGCAGCTATAATTGTCCGTTGCACGGAAGGTATCCCGGAAAAGTGTGCATGATTCAAACAGCGCACCATTTTCAAATACACGAATATCCCCTGAAAACTTGAGTTGTTTTCGGACAGTTTGTGTTAATGCGGCAAGCTGTCGCGCCTCTTTCTCGATGCAGAAACGTGCCGCCTCATCTCCCTCTTCGGCAACAGCGGCAACAACACGTGTCAGGGCAGCAATATCCCGTTTGGTGGCGCAGGTGGACCACGCTGCAAAGTCGTTAAAGGAGTTTAGATTTGCTTCTTCGGGCAAGCGTTCTGTCAGGGCAGTGCCTATGGCAACCTTATCAATTGCCCGGGCACAGGCACGTAAAGCGGCAACGGAAATGGCATAGCTGCTCCCTTCATCACCAAATAGGGTACCCCATCCGCCGCTTCGCAGCAGATCCCCCTTATCGTTACGGGCAAGGACGGAAGCACCTGTACCGGCAATGACCAATATACCTGGTTTTTCATCTGCATTGGCATGAAGGAGTGCATGTAGATCTGAGGTTACACTTACTTGTTGTAATCGCAGCCGCATGCCTATTTCCATGGCCATATTTTTTTGGATTGCTGCTTC
>JAGLCZ010000049.1 GCA_023145975.1 Candidatus Hydrogenedentota bacterium
CTGAAAACACTGGAAGCCGGTGAGGTTTTCGGGGAGATGGAAATGATGAGCGGCAATAAATCCGTCGCCGATGTGGTAGCTCTCAGCCGCTGTCAGGCACTTCAAATCCCGGAAAGTCTGTTTGCCACCGCAATTGCTACTAACCTGAACGCAGTTTCCTGTCTATCTAAAACCATTATCGAACGTCTGCAAAATACAAATGCAGAAAACGCGTTGTCTCAGACAGCCCACCCCGCCCTCAAACGCAGCGATGATCCCTATGGATTCAAGTTGAAAACCGAAAAGCCCATGAAACTGCTCGTCATCAACTGCGGCTCGTCGTCCCTCAAGTACACGCTGTATGATACGTGGAACGAAGCAGGGAATGCCGGCGGGGTGATAGAGAAAATCGGCACGAAAAATGCCGTACATCATTTCGAAGCGCACGGTAAAACAACAACGGAATCTCTGACAAGAAGCGATTTCACCGCCGCATTTTCGGCAATGGTTAAAGGGCTGACCCATAAAGAAACAGGCGTACTCCGCGACCTGTCCGAAGTGAGTGCCGTAGGGCATCGGGTCGTTCACGGCGGCACCCTATACAGCCACCAAACCCTCATTACCGAAGAGGTATGCAGCGAGATTGAGAAAGCCGCAGTGTGGGCCCCCCTCCATAATCCTGCAAACCTGTCGAGCATCCGTGCCGCACAACGACTCATGCCCCATATCCCCCATGTGGCAGTATTTGACACGGCATTTCACCAGACCATGCCGTCCTACGCCTATCTCTATGGACTACCCCATGAATATTCCGAAGAAAAGGGAATTCGTCGATACGGATTCCATGGTATTTCCCACAAATACGTTTCACTCAAAGCGGCAGAATTTCTTAAACGTCATTATAATGAATTGGAAACCATCGTATGCCATCTGGGAAATGGTGCTTCCGTCTGCGCCATCGATCATGGACGATCTGTGGATACTTCCATGGGGATGACGCCTGCCGAAGGACTTATTATGGGAAGCCGCTGCGGCGATATCGATCCCGC
>JAGLCZ010000490.1 GCA_023145975.1 Candidatus Hydrogenedentota bacterium
GGTAATATTTTCATAGCCTTCTTCGGTTTTTCGGTATACCGCCAGAATGTTATGGTGGAAGGTGATTTTTTTTTCGGTATGTAAGGTTAAGCCTAATCCACGTGATTCAGGCATTTCTTCTGGGACGTTGCCGCCGGCGAATCCGGAGGGATAGGAGTTCTCATCGTATATCCACACCAGCATCCCGCGTTCACGGGCTGCAGCCAGCGTCGCTTCCCACAGAGAAAACCATTCTTCCGAAAGGTAGGGGGTCATAAGCCCGGGGCGGGGATGTACCCACACCTGACGTACATTTTGGGCGACAAGGGCATCCAGTGTATATTCCAGCTGTTCTGCAGTGAGCAGATCGTTCCACACCCAGAGTGGCCCGGAACTGTATTCCGCAGTAGGTTCTTTAATGCCGTTAGCAACCGTTGCCAGGTCCGCGGCACCGGCGGATAACAGTGCACCCGAAAGAAAAACAGGGAGAAGTAGGGTCGTCATAATTTTTCCTTGTATCAAGTTGTATTGCGAACTTCGATTATTGTGCCATAAGTGAGAGTATGCATTAAACATAAATTGGGGGATAGTATTTTTAAGGATAGCATAACGTTGTATTGGCAGGCATTTTTTCAGCGCATTTTTTTTGTTGTGCATCCCCACCAAAAATCCAGTAGGGTAAAGGAAAAACAATATATAGGCCTTTCTCTTCTTTATGGCGTTGGATCGGGCTATGAGAGTAAATCTACTGTTTAGATCTATCTGTCAACCTGAAAATAAGAATTTCTTGATTATCAGCAGGGGAAGCCGTCAAAATGGGTGGGGTTGCTTTTATTGTCGCGAGGTTTTTGCTAACACTTGGAGAAAATAGGTTTATGGATACGAATCCGTTATTGGGTGTACTGCTGCATGCTGTTGGCGGTCTTGCTGCTGCGAGTTTTTACATTCCCTATACACGGGTAAAAAACTGGGAGTGGGAAAGTTTCTGGTTGGTGGGTGGTATTTTTTCCTGGTTGATTTCGCCTATTATAGCGGCTTTAATCTTATGTCCGAATCTCGTCGGTATACTGTCAAACGCACCCCTGTCCAGCCTATTTTGGACGTATTTGTTTGGTGTTCTATGGGGAGTGGGCGGGCTTACTTTCGGTATGTCTGTCCGGTATTTAGGACAATCTCTCGGTTTTTCAATTTCATTGGGATTTTGTGCTTTCTTTGGCACACTCATCCCGCCTTTATTTTTGGGGACGATTCTTGGGTTGATGCAGAGTTTGTCCGGTGTGGTCGTGCTTGTGGGATTGGGTGTATGTCTTGGCGGCATTCTGGTATGCGGGTTGGCAGGAATGCGCAAGGAAAAGCAGCTGTCTGAAGAGGAAAAGAAAGCTTCCGTAAAAGAGTTTAATTTCATGGCGGGGCTTTGGCTGGCATTCTTTGCGGGGATTATGAGTGCCTGCATGGCATTTGCCTTCACCTCTGGTGATCCGATAGCTGCGCTGGCAGTGAAAATGGGTACGCCCTCCATTTTTTCCAATATGCCCATTCTGGTTGTGGTCATGTTAGGCGGGCTGACTACCAATGCCGTTTGGTGTATTTATTTGAATGTGAAGAATAAGAGTGCAGCGAACTATACCACTGCCGGATCCGCCTCATTGCCGGTGAACTACTTTTTATGTGCTTTAGCGGGTATCACCTGGTATCTTCAGTTTTTCTTTTACGGGATGGGGGAAACGCGGATGGGCGCAACCTTTTCTTTCTCCAGTTGGACGTTGCACATGGCGTTTATCATTGTCTTTAGTAATCTATGGGGACTGTTGCTGAAGGAGTGGAAAGCAACCGACCGTAAAACCCATGGCTTGCTTTTTGTGGGTATTGCCGTTTTGGTTATTTCTACGATAATTGTGGGGTATGGAAATTATCTCAAAGGATAGGAGTTGAATGATGCGTAAAGAAACGATGACTTCCCGGGAACGGTTACTTACGGCACTTAACCATACGGAACCGGATCGAGTTCCGATTGATTTGGGCGGCAACCAGACGGGTATACACAAGTTTGCGTACCGGGAACTTATCCGTCATTTGGGCATAGCGGATGAAATTTGTATCATGGATCCGATTCAGCAGTTGGCTCAACCCTGCGAAGAGATTCTGGAACGTCTCCATGTGGATACCCGGTATATTGCTGCAGGTGCCGCTTCGGACTGGAAAGGCGG
>JAGLCZ010000491.1 GCA_023145975.1 Candidatus Hydrogenedentota bacterium
ATTCACCCGATAGTTCCCGGAAATGAAGGAACCTATTGCATTCTTAAAAAAAGCATCCAGTGATTTAGAACTAAAGTTATCAATACTTTCTACGGGAATAGTAAAGGCTGCAGTACGGATATCACCGCCGCCGGATGTGACAACAGCCGTCATCCAGGGCAACGCACGGCGATAGGCATAATATGCCGGCATGAATGCAGTAAACGTACCGCAATCCATCAAATAGTGCATGGATCGCATAATATCAGCCGATAACTGCGGGTTGGCACTTTCCCCCGAAAATAGAGGGTTCTGCAGCAGGTTCATTTCGGGATCACTAAGAATACCTTCGAGTTTAGCGGTACGCTGCTCCACCGTCCCCTTCGTCTTCATCAGGTAAATATTTTCTATCCACTTCGCATAATGCCGCGTTTCCGCAGGGGTCCACTGACGACAAATCGTCCATGCCCCCGATGAAGAACGAATATTCGGTGGATTACACTCCTCTGCATGTGCAGCACTTAGTAAGAAACAGACCAGAAATAGCAGATAAAAACCAAAATTGCTTTTAATCGCAAACATAAATACTTCCTGTCACGCAAGGGAAAGCAAGGTGCACATCCCCTCATTGTCTCTGCACTCTCCTGCAGCAGCCGTTACTTGCCAATGCAAAAAGAAGAAAATATGCGGTCTAAAACATCCTCCGGCGTGGTTTCTCCCGTAATCTCGCCAATGGCGTGAAGTGCCTCGCGAAGATCTACTGCCAGAAATTCAGGGGAAAGCGTCGTGTTATCAAGAAGACGGGCAAGGGAAACGGCACCCCGGCGCATACTGTCCTTTTGATGCGCACGAAAAAGCATGGGGGCATCAACGGAACATGCAGTATTACCAAGTAATGTCGTTGCCAGACGATGTTCAAGTTCATGTAAGCCTGCGCCGGTTTTTGCAGAGATATTACAGGAAGAAAAATGTTCCAACGGCAAAGAGTCCCCCCCGGGAACCGTATCCATTTCATTCATCAAATCTACTTTATTGCGCAACAGCATCACAGGTATTTCAAGACTGGAAAGCTCTTCGGCAATCAAGGCATCTTCCTTGCTGTAGGGTGCTGAAGCATCCACCATAAACAGGATCATCCCCGCCTGCTGTGCCGCATTTCGAGCGCGTTCCACCCCGATAGATTCTACTTCATCCTCTGTATTTCTCATACCTGCCGTATCTATCAAACGCGCAGGAATGCCTTCAAGAGTGATGGTCTCTTCGAGTCGATCCCGGGTAGTACCGGGTTGTGCCGAGACAATAGCACGGGTATCGCGAAGGAGGGCATTAAACAAGCTGGATTTACCCACATTGGGTTTGCCCACAATAGCCAGAGATACCCCTTCCCGGTAAAGAATGCCTGTATCAGCCGTCGCTACAAGTTCGACCATGCGCTTATGTGCCCGGCGCAATCCATCTAAAAGCGCATCATCTACCAGTTCCGGCAAATCCTCTTCCGGAAAATCTACGGCAGCTTCGATACGCGCCAAAGCATCTGCTAATATGTCACGCAGTTCATACAATGCCTGTGACAATGCGCCATCAGCCGCAACATTGGCAGCACTCAGTGCCGCCCGTGTTTGGGCATGAATCAGGTCAATAACCGATTCGGCACGACTGAGATCCATGCGCCCGTTTACAAAAGCACGACGGGTAAATTCACCGGGACGCGCCAGACGCGCTCCCAGCGCAAGACATTCATCAAGAATGGCACGCAACGGCACCCTACCGCCATGTGCGTTGATCTCTACCACATCCTCGGCGGTATAACTGTGAGGTGCCGCCATGACATGTAACAATACTTCGTCCAGGGTATGCCCGTCGCTGTCATAGACGTGCCCATGAAAGACGCGCTGTTTTTCCTTTTGAATATCCCGTCCCCGGGAGGATACGAACAGGTGCGCAGCGATTTCAATTGCGCATACACCACTTAAACGAACAATCCCCACGCCGCCTTCACCGGGCGGCGTGGAGATTGCAACTATCGTATCTTCATTGAATGCGTCAATCATCAGTCATTTGTCGGTGCAGCACCTGCATTACGGTTGCGATCACGGTTCCCCCGCCTGCGACGGTTCGGTTCATCACTTCGTCCGTCAACAGGATTAATAACAATGCTTCGGAACAGCGAGTCACCCAAGCTATAGGTGCGCACCGCTGGATCAGGTTCAAGGGTAAGATGAATAATACGACGTTCCTGCGGGCTGAGTGGTTTCAAGCGCACATTGCGCCCTGAATCTTTAGCACGCCGCGCCATATTTTTCGCCATATCCGCCAGGGTGTTATAGCGTCGATCTACATAACCGCCTACATCCACAATAGCGCGTTCCGTATTATCTGCTGCTTCATTTTGTGCAATCATACGATTAACTAAATACTGAATAGCATGGAGGGTTACACCCCGTTTCCCAATAAGGATACCACCGTCATCTTCACTTTCGATAGTCAGACGCGCACTCCCGTCTTCCGAACGAGTAAATGAAACATCACCATTCAATTCCATTAATTCAAGGGTTTCGCTAAGCATAGCCGCCGCTTCTTTACCCTGCTCATCTGTAATGGTTTCTATTTCTTCTTCCGGTCGTGCATTCGGCGGCAGTTCGTTATGTACTATCTTCTTTCCATCATCGACATTATTTTCAAAATTTTCGGCGCGGCGCAACGCTTCTGTGGCCTCATCAGTTACAGACTTAGTCTTCTTATCTGTAACAGGAGCAGTCTTGTGTGCATTCCCCTGCTTCTTTCTGTTCTGACCTGCTCCCTGGTTATTCTCCGTATTTCTATCCCCCCGGTTATCCTGTCCGCCGGGACGTCTTCGACTATTCTTACGGCGCTGCCCTTCCTGTCGCTCAGAAGATTTAGAACCCTCATCACGATCTTTAGGTTTATCATCCGCTCCACGATTATTTTGTCGTTTTTCCTGTCGTCCCCCACGCGGCTCGCGCCTGCCGTCACGCTGCCCCTGCTTACGATCGTTTCGTGCGTTTCCACGCTGTCCCTGTCTTTCCTGACGATTGCCGCCGCGTCTGTTTTCACTGCGTCGCGGCGTTTCCTCAACCTGTTCCGCTTCTAAACGCACACGCACAGGACGCGCACCAAATCCCAGGAACCCCTTGCTCCCTTCATCTACTACATCAATTTTTTCAATATCATGCATATCCACGCCAAGTTCTTTGAGGCCGTTCTGGATAGCTTCTTCACGGGTTTTCCCCGAACTTTCTATAACTTTCATCGTACAAATTCTCCTGTTTATATGCCGTACATTTTCGGGTCGGCATTATGGGGATATACCCCACACCCGTACCTTCAGCTCCGATTTTTTGGCTTTTTGCGCTTCCTGCTGCGTTGTTTCTGTTTGCGAACTTCTTTGTTCATCTCACGCTGCTTGGTACGCGCCACGTCATAAAAATGTCGGGGCTTGGCGGGCTTTTTTTGTTTTACGGGCTGAACATCAACGTCCATCCCGCGGATAATATAATTTTGGGCGATTCCCAAAAGGGTGCTGACCAGAATATACAAGTTCAGACCTGAAGCCATATTGTAGGTGATGACCGCAAAGAAAACCGGCATGAACGTCATCATCATCTTCTGTTGCGAACTTTGGGAAGGTCCGGACATGGGCATCAGCTTTTGACTGACCACCATAGATGCCGCCATCAGAATCGGTAACAGATTCAGGCTCTCAAGGGGCACACTACCAAAGGGAAGTGGGATTTGGAAAGGCAGCATCATCAGATGGTCCGGTTCGGATAGATCCTGTATCCAGAACACAAAAGGCGCACGACGTAATTCAAAGGCGCTCCACAACATACGATACAGCGCGATGAACACAGGCATCTGCAGCAGCATGGGAAGACAACCGCCTAAAGGACTAACACCCCGTTCGCGGTACATCTCCATCATCCGCTTCTGCAATTCCTGCTGATCATCCCCAAATTCCGCTTTCAACTTTTCCATTTCCGGTGCCAGTTTCGCCATTTTCCTCATGCTCAACATGCTCTTCCAGGTCAGCGGGAACATGACTGTGCGCACGATCAATGTAAGGAAAATGATGGCAAGGCCGTAGTTCGCAATTACGTTATCATGGAACCAGACGAGAATGGTCAGCAACAATTTCGCGAACCAGTCCATGAACGTAAATGAGGTAAAAAAGGCCAATACCGTTTCGAGGGACGGCCATGCTTCGCGCAGCGCATTACGCGCACGGGGTCCCATGTACGCCTGATAATCGTACTCAATCGTAGCATCCGGAGCAACCTCGGCACGGGGTGCACCCACGCCTATCCGAAACATGCCCGGTGTACCGTGAAACCAGACATCTGCAGACTCGAACTCAGGCTTCAACGCCACTGCGAAATAGGCACTGCATATTGCCACCCATTCCGAATCGAGAATGCGTTCGCTATACCAGGTGCCATTTTCCGGCAAAGACAGTTTTGAGGTCTTACTGTAGGTATTGGAACCGTCTTTGCGATAGACAATGCTCTGCCTAACGCCCTTCTTCAAATCGCCTGAAGCGACATTGGGTCCCCAACAGAGAGAAAAGGCCGGTTCTTTGCGGTCGAGCCCTAACAGCCGTGACTCATTCGCAAGGTTGGTGTAGGCGACACGCACTGCAACCACATGCGCATCTTCTTCGAGGGTAAATGTCTTGACAAGACGCACATACCCCGGCACCTCAATCTGAAACGCAAGAGACTGCGCCTCCGACTGCGCCAGCACTTCCCAACGCCGGTAGTTCAATTGATCCCCAAGAACAGGGTCACTGAACAACAAACCAAAAGGATACATGGCATCTGCATCTGTAAGGATTGGCGTTTCCGGCACCAGCTGTATAGAGTTTACGCCGTCCTCACCCAACACTACCGTTGCACTTTTCAGCCGCGCACCTACCCGGGTAAAGATCAGTTCCAGCTGGTTATTGATCAAAACCACTTCGTCTTCAGCCGGATTTCCCAAGGGAAGCGCAACTGCCGGCAATACGATCCCGCCTGCGTCCCCTTCTCCTGCACTGGATGTCACTGGAGTCGATATCGCTTCCTGCACAGGAAAATCAGAACTTACCCCTTCACTGGCAAGGGGTGCAGCTGTCGTAACCGGCTGCTGTTGCGGCGGCTTTGTCGGCAGGAAGAAATACGTCCACCCGATTACCAGCACTGTCATCAGTAAAATGGCAAGCAGCTGATTCCGCTGAAGTTCCTTATCGCGATTATCGTCTAACAATGACTACCTTTCCCGCCCTGTTTCTCAGGGGTGGATATGGGGAAAAAACGGCTCATTTGCTTGCAGTCCCGGCTGATTTACCAGCCCGCTGTTCCAAGGACGGAACGGGATCGTATCCGCCTTTGCACAAAGGCTGACAACGCAATAACCGCCACCCCGCCAGTCCGACACCTTTGAAGACACCATGCATCATTATTGCTTCAATGGCATACTGTGAACAAGACGGCACGAAGCGGCAATGCTTCCCCAGCAGGGGCGATACCCAACGCTGGTAACAACGGATACATGCTATCAGCAGGCTACTTATCATGCGTGAGATGCCTCCCGAGCATACGTTCAAGTTCCCGGGCACAAACATGACCAGACTGCGCGGCACAGGCGGCTCTCGCCACCACTACTAACTGCAGCCCGGGGGTTAAACGGTGCCGATTCATACGAAAGAACTCGCGAACATGCCGTTTAACACGATTGCGAATGACAGCACCGCCCACCTTACGGGATACCACGGGCCCCATACGACACTCCGTTGTCGCTTCCACCAAGACGTAACAGACAAACAAGCGTCCCCACAACTTTTCACCCCGTGAAAACACACGCTGGTACTCCGATTTCTCGGTGATACGCGCAACATGGGGCATACAAAATCGTTGGAGAACGCTACCGTTCATTTCCTCGTGAACATGGCGTCGGACACCGTAAGGCGTTTACGACCCTTTTGCCGACGCGCCGTTATAACTTTACGGCCACCGACTGTCGCCATACGCGCACGGAATCCGTGGGTGCGTACACGCTTTATATTCGAGGGTTGATAGGTTCTTTTCACAACAATCTCCTTAAAATATTTTCTAAGTAACGCTATTTAACGGAAACAGGGATACCTTATACTATGCGCCTAACCGCGCAAGGAACTGCTCCGAAATACAGACAACTATCCCCCAAACGCCTCGGAGCGACACAGCCGTTACAGACAAGTTCCCCATCCGCTATCTGAAAATTGTACAAGATAACAACAGTAAATGTCAAGAATCCGCTATCGACCGGAAACTCACGCAACTATTTTAACAC
>JAGLCZ010000492.1 GCA_023145975.1 Candidatus Hydrogenedentota bacterium
TCCATGCCAAATCGCAGATCCAGATAGTATTCACAAGGTATGCTCCCCTCCATTTCATTCCATAGCACTTCAAATCTTCGCGCCTGTGTCCCGAAATCCGAACGTCCCCAACGTATTTCATAGGGCAGTTCATTGAAGTACATCCGCAGATCATTGGGATGTACTGCGGAAATTTCAGACAGGGTAATTGTCTGAGCAAAGGAAAGTTCCTTACATTCATCCCAAAGTTTAAGTGCTTGTTTCAATACCTCACTGTCAATTTGGGAACCCGGCGGAACGGCGGTAATTCCAGGAAGATTTGTAATTAATGGCTCAATGGGTGTCGCCTTACAGTCTAATTCACGCAGCACCACTTTTTCGTTATCAATTTCGAAAATATGATTATTCAACATAACTGTAGCAACGGCCTTCCGTTCTACAATACGAAATGATACTTTGCCAGGATACATCCGTGTTATCCTGCATCGCTTCACATAGGGGATATTCTCCACACGCTTCTTAATGGCAGCCATATCCAACAAAAAAATATTATCTGCTGTAGTAACGCCTGCTGCATCCCGTACTTCATCCGCCGAAAGTATGTGGAGCCCCTCAAATAAGGTATCTTTAACGAGCAAAGAAGCAGGATCTATAATCTTCCAGAATATAAAGCCCCCTATCATGAGAAGAAAAATCAACGCTGCCCACATTTCAATCCGATGCATTGAGAACTGTTTTCTTTTCGATGTACGTACACGACTACGTACTCGTTTTCCCCGAATAGCCCCGGCACTCATGATGCATCCCCCACCACTCTTTTTTTCAGTTTTTCCAACAAATCCGGTACAATCCGGTTAATATTTCCCGCACCAAGAATAAGTACTACATCCTCCTTCTCCAAGATGGAAACGAGTCGTGCAGGAACATCGTTCATATTGCGTTCCAGCACAACATGATCCGCCCCCAGTTTATGGGCAGCATCTACAATAATACCGGCATCAACGCCGGGCATGGGTGCCTCTCGCGAAGGATAAATATCGGTAACGAACACTTTGTCAGCACCAGCAAGCACCTGTGCAAAATCCTCACAAAAGAATTTGGTGCGACTGTATAAATGGGGCTGAAACACACAAATGATACGCCCGGGTTCCACCCATTGTATCGCTTCAAGGGTTCCCGCAATTTCCGTCGGATGATGGGCGTAATCTTCAACAACAGCAATTCCATTCACATCACCGCATACCTGCAGCCTGCGGCGCACCCCGTCAAACTGCCTTAAACCTTCTGCTATGGTGGAGAAACGCATACCCAGACAAAGCCCGACGGCACAGGCGCCCAGGGCATTACGAATATTATGCAAGCCAACAGCGTTCACTTCAACCGTTCCCAACGTACCAGCTGCGCCATACCGTTCGTCATGACTGATAACATCAAAGAGTGTTCGCACCCCCGCTAATTGACGGCCCCGCGGCTGCCCGGGGTCTATTTCGCCACGGCGTATATTAACGGCCTGCAGCGCCACATCGTCGCCAAGACCATAAGTGAGACAAAGACTCTCTATTTCAGGAAGGATGGATCTGCAATTTTCATCATCCCCACATAATATCGAATACCCGTAAAAGGGAACCGTATTACAGAAATCCGTAAAAGCACGCTTAATACTGTCGAGTGTTCCGTAGTATTCAAGATGCTCCGCATCAATATTCGTTACCACCGCAATTGTAGGATGGAGGCGCAAAAAAGAACCATCGTGTTCATCCGCCTCTGCCACGAGGTAATCACCCGTCCCCCATCGCGCATTGGTCCCGCTCCGATGCAGTATACCGCCTACGATAGTTGTAGCTCCGATATTAGCACCATCAAGAAATGCGCTGATCATAGAGGTCGTTGTAGTTTTCCCGTGCGTCCCGCCGACAACGGCAGCATGGGGTTTTAGACGCATAATATCGGCAAGCAAATCACTCCGATGGATGACCGGGATTCCCCGTTTACGTGCCTCTTCGCTCTCGGGGTTTGAATCGCCTATGGCAGCGGATACCACCACAATTTCCGCATCGTTTATATTCTCTGCACGATGGGCAGCAAAAAAATGCAGCCCATACCGTTGCAGGCGTTCTGTAATCGACGAGGGTTGAATGTCAGAACCGGACACTTCGTATCCCAAATTAAGCAGTATCTCAGCAAGACCGCTCATTCCGATCCCACCTACACCGATAAAATGTACTTTTCTGCGAAGACCATTCTCCATACGCTGCCGCTCCATAAACCCAACATATTGTGGTTTTGTATAGTATATCACAGACTTTAGCACAATAAAAAGGGTTTTATTTCCACTTTT
>JAGLCZ010000493.1 GCA_023145975.1 Candidatus Hydrogenedentota bacterium
AGAAGGGAAAAGTTGCGGTAATTCCAGCGAAGGTGAAGCATAGTGGACGTGCGTTGACCGATTGCGAAATTATGGATGTTTTTTATCCCGTGCGGGAGGATTATCGGAGCGTTTGTGGGTAAAAGTTGGTATAAAATAGCCTTGTGCAGGAAATGATTTTGATGTCCAGAGTCATTTGGGCGACATAAAATGTCGTATAATACTTAGAAATTAACCTTATGCTGCACTTTCTGACGCAAAATACTAAGAAAAGGCTGTTTCGATTCGTTTTTTACAGCATAATGTTCAAAACGTAGTATTAGGCGGAGGTTTTCTTCGCCTATCACCTAGTTAGCCAGCAAGTAGTTATTGAACACTCTGAACAAGTGCATTTTTACAAAGGATGATTCTTATGAAAAAAATCATTATTGCTCTCCTTGTATGCCTGTTTTTGGTTTCCTGTAGTAACCTTCAAGGTGGCAGTATAAATACGCCATATCCGACTTTCACAGCACAACCCACCTTCACTCCTTATCCAACTTATACACCTTTTCCAACACCCTTGCCTGTAACAGAGAAATGGCATCATTATCGGATTACTTATAGTATTTCATTAGATGGGTATCGTGGGGTGACTAAAGTTTGGATGCCTGTACCAGTTGATTCCGTTACTCAGCAAGGAGTAAAGTTATTAGAAGTATCCCCCGTGCCAAAAGATATATATTACGAGCCAAAAGGGAATCAAATAATATACTGGCAAGAAAATATTCAAAACGATGGTTTTAAGTTTTCCGAACAGTTTGAAATCTATATTCTTCAAAAAACTTGGACTATAAAGCCAGAAGATGTTGGAACTTACGACCCAGATGATCCAGCGTTGTTTTATCTGCGCCCTTCAAACATGATGCAAAGTGATAATCCAGAAATTCTAGCGGCGGCGCAAGAGATAGTTGGAGAAGAGACAAACCCGTATCAAAAAATACAACTTATCGTAAGTTATCTTAAAAAGAACATGGTTTCAGGGGGTGAAAAAGAAGACGCTGTTTCTGTAATTAGAACCAAACAAGTACCTGCTTGTGGCGCAGCCGCTCATATATTTGTTGCATTAAGCCGAGCAGCAGGAATACCTGCGAGAATTGTAAGTGGTGTTCATAGTTTACGCCCTGGAACATACAATTGGCATGAAAATAATTTTGGGACACATTTATGGACAGAATTCTATTTGCCTAATTATGGATGGATACCCGCTGATGTATTATGGGGAGATGGTGTAATTCTTGCCGAGTACCAAGGGAATCGTATAATTCTTTCAAGGGACTCAGACTTTAATCTTGGACATGACGGAAAAAGTGTCAGTTGGTTTCACATGCCGTATGTGAATAACCATCAAGAAGAAAATAGCGATCTAATTCTTATTGTAGAATTTTTAGGAACCAGCGAACATCCTGATTATTAGGCTGCTGGCTAACAAAGCGTGCACTTGACGGGTGGGATTCTGCGGCATTTTCGGGCTTTATCTACACCCGGACAGAATCCTGCTCTCAAAGTTTTATCCACACCCGCCCACCCGCAAGTAACGCAAGCCGTTAGTT
>JAGLCZ010000494.1 GCA_023145975.1 Candidatus Hydrogenedentota bacterium
TCTACCAGCTCCTCGCAGTCCTGGGTACACGCATTCAGTTTTCCACCCTCGATACGCGGATCTACAAAGGTACCCAGTCCTACTTCAGTGATCAGTCCGGGGCGCCCGGCAGCCACTTCACGGAACCATTGTGTCAACACGCCCTGAGGCAGATTATATGCTTCTACCTGATTTAACGCGATCATTTTCACTAGTTCGTGGTTCAGACCTACATGACCGAGGATAAAACGTTTGACCATGCCCGGAGTGGCAAAGTGATTCATGCCCCGGCGTTCAGCACTGAAAGGACCGGCACCTGCCGCCCAGAGTACCGTCAAATCCTTCGGCGAACCTGTTGCCTCGTAGAGCCGTGAAAAAGCAGGGTATACCTCTTCCATCGGCATGGGGCAAACGAACACGGTCGCTCCATCGGGAATGCGCTGAACCGCTGCATCTGCAGTTAGAATCTCCGCCATAATCCAAGTACCTTCCTTCGTAGAGTAAGATGTTTAAAAACCGCCGGGGAAGGGTATTCTAAACAGAATATGCAGGTAATATACAATTCATGACGGAATTCAAATATTCCAGTGGCAGACGTTTAAGATTTTTTCTTACGAAAAAATGTGTTATAATTGAATTAAGTGACTTTATATTTTGGGTATCGGCATCTGTATTTTGTCTTGATTTGAGGATGATACGGATTTTTTTGTTGATTGAGTTTATAGATCAGATATTTAAGAAGGAAAAGGAAGAATGATGAAATCGTTTATTATCGCCACATGCAGACTGGGTTTTACTTCGAACAGCTCTATAAAAAATGTATATATGTTCATTCTTCTGGCATTTCTTGCGTTGCCGGTTTGTGCTGATATATTAGATGTTTACGAGAGCGATGGAATTCTGGATGACCTGATCGTATTTGAGAGCGATATTGTAGAAATAAACACGGGAAGTTCGCCTCCCGTTATTTCGGTGGATGCAAGTCCTATTGGCTATTTATATAAAGGCCGTGTGGTGGATGGGGCAGCTGTATTTGATTTTGATGAGGTTTCAATAGCAAAAAATGTGAGTATTTCTGTGGTAGGGTACCGTCCTTTGGTGCTCTCCGCCAAAGGCGATATGACTGTGGGTTCCTATTTTGATGTGTCCGCTGGCATAGGGGGTGGTGGTGCAGGTGGTATCGGTGGTACAGGCGGTGCAGGCGGTATCGGTGGTACAGGCGGTGCAGGCGGTATCGGCGGTGTGGGTGGTGCAGGCGGTGCAGGCGGTGATGCAAACCCTGACAGTGAAGCCGGTGCAGACAGTGAATTGGGACTTGGCGGAATATTGGGTCTTCCGGGTCAGGATGCTCAGCCGGGTCTGGTTTCCCTTGCTCCTGGATTACGGGGGGGAGCGGGTTATGGTAATCCGCCTGAGTTTGGTGGTGAAGGCGGTCAAAATGGTCAGACCGGCGGTACGTTGGGTTCCGGTTCGACTATTACAGGTGCTGGTGCACCGGATAAAACACGTGGTGCAACAGGCGATGGGCGGGGCGGGTCACTTACTTCGCTTTCGTGGCCGATAGCATTTACCTATGGGTTGCCCGGTGCTTCCGGAAGCGATGGTATTGATGGAAATAATGCGCAATCGGGTTCCTTGTTTACAGATGCAGTACCGGGTGGTTTCGGTGCTATCGGCACATCTGGTCAGGTTGCTCAGTTTATTGTTGATCCCACGTCATTAATATTGGCGGCGGGTCCCGGCGGCGGCGGCGGTGGTGCTGGTGCTGGCGGCGGCGGTGGTGGTGCTGGCGGCGGCGGCGGCGGCGGAAGCGGCGGTACGGGCGGTGGCGGCGGCGCCAGTACCTACCTGCCTGCTTTTGATTTTTTAGGCACACCTGTTCCTGAAACCAAAGTCGGCGGCGGTGCTGGCGGCGGTGGTGCTGGCGGTAACACCGGATTTGGCGGTACGGGCGGCGGCGGCGGCGGCGGCGGCGGTTTCGACAGTGTCGTTGGTGATTTGGGTTTCGTTGGTATTTCTGCATTGGGAGGAGCAGGGCAAATTGGCGGTGATGGAATGACGGATATAGTTGGATTATTTGGTCAAGGTGGTACGCCCGGTGCTGGCGGTGTGGGCGGTACCGGCGGTACAGGCGGCATAGGCGGCATGGGCGGCACAGGTGGCTTCGGTGGTGTTGGCGGTGCTGGCGGGGGTTGTATCGTACTGTCTGCGCGTGGTCTCCTTAAAATTGAAGAGGGGGCGGGATTTGATATTTCTTCCGGACTTCCTTTCATTGCTGGCGGCGGTGCTGCAGGCGGCGCTGCACAAGCCGGCGCATCGGGTGGTGAACGTACTTCTGGCGGTACAGGCGGTGCATCAGGCGATCCGCTTCTGGGTGGTACATTGCCGGATTGGTTGGTAGATCTGATTACAGGCGGTGCAGGCGGTGCAGGCGGTGATGGCGGGCATGGCGGACGTGGCGGGGACAGTAGCGGCGGCGGTCAGGGCGGTGAAGGTGGCGCAGGCGGATATGGAACACCGGGTATGGTGAAGTTAGCGGGTTCGGTTATTTTGATTGATCAGGGAGGAAGTACAGTACCTTTGGTAGCTGCCGATAATGCAGCGGGTTCTTCCTCTGAATATAACGGTAAATTTACTTTTATCTCCAATATGACGGCAGGGGCAAGTGCTCAAAATATGCCGCAATTCAGCACCTCTGATATTTCTGTCGGTTTGACAGGTTTTGACGAACTCCTCAAAAAATTTAATGCCTATGTTTTTTCGGATACACCGCTGATCCCTTCTCTTATGGGCGGTCCTGCGCAGCACGGCTGGTGTAGTGATATATACTGGAATCAGAGCGAAGTGGAAGCGTTAACTCCGACAGGAGTTGTCGATTCAATGACGTATTGGGTATTTCCAAGTATTTTCGAGGGCTTTGATCAGCTGGTTATTAAGAATACAGATTCTGGGGAAACTTTGCAGGAACTGACTGTGACAGTGGGCATGAACAAGCCACGTCTGATTCGCGGGGAAGTGGGCGTGCCGGGTGCGTTGGGACCGCAAGGTTCCTGGACAACTACGGTTCCTGCAGGCATGAGTATTACTATCAACACGGATGGTGAAGGGGCAGGTGAAGAAGGCAGTTTTTATGAAAGTGATGGCAGCCTGGGTGATCTTGTCGCTCCTTCCGGTGTGTTGTTAGTGGATACTGGTGACTTGGGCGGTGCACCCGGTATATTAACTTATGGTGGTACGGACTATATTGCACGGACAGACCTGCGTTACGATACGGGTCAGGAAGTGGCAGTATTTGAGTTTGAAAATATAACCGTCAGTAATGCAGTTACAGTTACAGTTATCGGGACGCGTCCGCTCTCGATTGCTGCGCGAAGTGATATAAGTTGGGGTGCGGACGTTATGATTTCTCCAGGTATGCTCGGCGGGGGTATTGGCGGCGATGGGGGTAGTTCAGGTAGTGGTGGTATCGGTGGCGCATTGGGTGTTGGTGGTATCGGTGGTGCTGGTGGTGCTGGTGGGCGCGGCGGCGGTGCTGATGCGATTCGTGGTGCGCAAGGCAACGGTGAACACGGATTTGAAGGGCTTGCAGGTACCTCCGGTATTTCTGGAGGAGTGGGAGTTGGCGGTGATCCGGGTAATGACGGAGTAACTGGCGGACGCGGCTTTGGTTTTGCAGGTATACGTGGAAATAGCGGTACCGGCGGCGAAGGCGGTACTGGTGGAAGCGCGGGATTATCCGGTGCTGGCGGAGGAACTTATGCAGGGGGGCTGGGCAAAGATATTTCTGCATCTTTAACCGAAAAGACGGGTGATGACGGCGGTGCTAATGCAGGTCAGAATGCCCCTGTTGCGGATGTAGGAAGTTCGGGTGCTTCGGCGATTGGTGGTGGAAATGCCGTTTACAGTAATATTGATACTTATGCGCAAGGTCTTGGACTTGCCGCTGGACCGGCTGGCGGTGGTGGTGGTGCCGGCGGTGCCGGCGGTGGTGGTTCCGGCGGCGGCGGCGGCGGCGGTGCATCTGGTGGTTCCGGCGGCGGCGGCGGTGCAGGTGCTGCATTTGACGGTGCATTTGGTTTCGGTGCATACCGTGCTGCAGGCGGCAGCGGCGGCGGTGCTTCGCCCGGTGTCCAGGGTACAGCTCTTTCAGGCACTACGTGGACACCTTCTCCGGTAGCCGGCGGTGCAGGTGCAACGGGTGGTACGGGTGGTACGGGCGGTATTGGCTGTCCAGGTGGTGCAGGGGGTGCAGGGGGACGAGGTGCATCCGGCGGCGGGGCATTCGTTCTTGCAGCACGTGGTTTGCTTAAGATTACTGATACCTGTACATTTAATGTTTCCGCAGGTGTTTTGGAAAATGGTCAATCTGGAAGCGATTCGGGAACTTCGCCTCAAGAACCTTCCGCTGGAATATCCGGAGTGGCTGGCGCAGATGGTGGTGACGGGGTCGGTATTGCAGGCTTGGGTATATTGTCTGGCGGCGGCGGTAGTGGCGGCGACGGTGGTACGGGCGGTGCAGGTGCTGCAGGCGGCATCGGCGGCATCGGTGCTGCGGGAGCTGGCGGCGGTTATGCTGTGCCCGGTATGGTTAAACTGCATGGCTCGATAGTATTTGCCGGCGATGGTCAAATTTTGGCGGCCAATAATCCGGGAGTTAATCCGAATCAGAATGGTGTTGTTACGGTTATTTCAAATATGACAGAAGCGGCACGTCTTATAAATGTACCGCAGGGACTTACACCGACGTTGGTACAGGGGGATAGTCGGCATGACGCTCTGCTTTTGGCCCATAATCCGTTGACGCAGGGACGTACGCCCACACTGCCTAATCTGATTGGGGGGGCAGACAGTCGCGGTTGGCTTCAGTCCAATTATTGGAACGACGGTCAGGAAGATCCTCTTTTCGGAGTAGAAGATAATCTTGAATATCGTGTTTTCAGAATTGTTGACAGCACTTCAATTTTTGAAGGATATGACCAGATTATTATACGGAACACAAATACGTCGGGTCAGTTTGATGATGTTTCCATTATTATTGGAGCAAATCCGGCAGTGCTGATTGATGGTGAAAGCGGCATTCCGGGGGTATTGGCAGCAGGAGAGAGTTGGACGACTGCTGTTTCTGCCGGTGCGTATATTTCTGTACCCAATGCCAGCGGTGTGGGTCCCGGTGATGGACCGCAGGCACAGTTTATTGCCACACCGACAGCCGGCGCGCGCAATCTGGCAGTGCAGTTTGTTGATCAGTCATTGCCTGGTGCTGCATCCATTCACACCTGGAATTGGTTATTTGGCGATGGCGAAACAAGTAGCCAGCAAAATCCGGTGCATACTTATACGACGACGGGTAATTATACCGTTTCACTGAGCGTAACCACAGATATTGGTATGAATGTACTGACCCTCAGTGATTATATTGCAGTTACGGATCCGACTCCGCCAGTCGCTGATTTCACAGGGGGACCGACAACAGTCCTCGTTGGTGAATCAATCTTTTTTGGCGACAGATCACAATCGGGTTCCGGTCGTATTGTTGCCTGGGAATGGGATTTTGGGGATAGTACTTCAAGTACTGAACAGAGCTTGAGTCATGCTTATGCTGCCCCCGGAATATATACGGTATCGCTTACTGTTTCTACCGATGAAGAAAATGATACCCGTACTTTTGATGATTTTATTATGGTATCTGATCCACCGCTTCCAGTGACGCCGACGGCTGATTTTATCGCTTACCCGACCACAGTGATAACGGGACAAACCGTGCTCTTTGCCGATATGTCCACGCAGGGAAGTGCACCGATAGCCTCCCGGCTTTGGGACTTTGGCGATGGTAATACAAGTATTCTTCAGGCACCGATGTACAGTTATAGCGCTGCTGGCGAATATACGATTACGCTTACGTTATATTCTTCTGATGGCGATGGTCAAAGCGTTAAGACCGCGTATATTGTTGTTGGCGAACCGGGCGGTCCGACGGCAAACTTCAGTGCCGCGCCTACCACCGGCCCCAAGCCATTGACAGTGCAGTTTGCCGATATTTCTGTGTCAGGCGATTTTTCTATTACCGATTGGCTATGGGAATTCGGCGATACAGAGACCAGTACGGATCAGCACCCACAGCATGTATTTGAAGATACGGGGGTGTATACGGTGAAACTTACGGTAACCACCGTTGCCGGAGCGGATATTCTTGAGAAGGTTGCGTTCATCAATGTAGAAACTCCCATGCCGGTTGCCGGATTGCTTGGTATCAGTGCGTTAGCTCTGGCTACCGCTTTTATGGGTGCAGCAAAATTGCGCGGCAGGAAAAGGCAATAGCATTAGATTTTGACATAAGCAGCTAATATACAATTCATGACTGAAAAGTAAGAGAATAAAGTCTGTAGGCGGCAGGGGGCTTGTCCTGTATAAAAGGATGAGCCCATGCCTATGTGTCCATCGGTTTACTTTTCAAATATGGCTTCGATGACGGCAAG
>JAGLCZ010000495.1 GCA_023145975.1 Candidatus Hydrogenedentota bacterium
CCCCCGAACGATGCGCCACATAGCCGCGTTATTTCCCCCTCGTCATTGCGAACACCTTCGTCATTGCGAGGTACGAAGCAATCTGATGCTACGCAACGGCTTGAGTGGAAATGAGATTGCTTCGCTACGCTCGCAATGACGATACTTGACATCTACAATCGGGTTGTGGCTATAGCCTGCATTAGATACATCTTTCTCCCGTCCTGTTGCTTCTACTTGCCCACTGTGATCAAAGAGTATATACTGTTTTCTTCAGATGTGAATGTATTGTTTTTTGTTTACTTACGAAAAAAGAGGAAGCAGATCATGAAAATAGGATTTCATACAGATGCCTTTAACAGTGCCTACTGGAACTTTGAAAAAACACTGGAATGGGCACAGGCGAATGATGTTCACTATATCGAATGCGGTTTGATTGACGGGGTGAGTTGGATACATGGGTTGGGGTATCAACCCCATGTAGCCCTGTATGAAGATCCCCTGCTGCTTCGTCGTAAGATGGCAGAATATGGGGTACAGTTTTCGCAGGTGGATGCCGCTTTTCCCCTGTCAGGTGCCGACGGTCCTTCCCGGGGACTGCCCTATGTGCTCAAGTCAATCCCCTGGGCGAAACATGCGGGCTGTGACTGTATTGCCACCACCGACGGTTTGCACAAACCCGAAGGCTTCACCGATGAAGAGGCTATGGCACAGATGAAACGTCTGTATACAGAGATTGTGAAGGTTTCGGAAGCGTATGAGATTACGACAAACATTGAGGTACACGGTTATTTCACCACCAACCCGGACCGCCTTGCCGAAATGCTCGACTTCTGCGACAGTCCTTTTTTCGGACTGAATCTGGACACGGGAAATTCGTTTATTGCAGGACAGGAACCCGTTGCTTTTTGTGAACGTTTTAAAGATCGTATCAAACATGTGCATATCAAGGATGTGAGTGAGTCGCTGGCAGCAGCAGTGCGTGGCGGGCAGGCAGGCATTGCCGTAAGTCATTGTGCCATTGGCGAAGGTGTGAATGCGTCGAATATCCGTCAGTGTTTGGAAATTCTGCGCGACAACGGATTTGAGGGTACGCTGAGTATGGAATGCGAAGGACTGGGCGGTCCTCTCATCGAAAAATCATTGGCGTGGATGCGTGATACCCTGTCAGAACTGGGCATTAACGAGGAGAACTGATATGAACAGCATATTTCTTTGTCTGCTTTGTAATTCCATGTTGCTGGTAACGGCGAAAAATGTGCCTCTTGAAGTATTTACCCCCACAGATACAGCAGGCGAGTTTCAGGTGAAGACGGATTTTATAGAAGGAAAATTACGGGCTGACGGATTATCCAATGGTTTTGCTCCGCTGCAATATATTTCGCCTGAGACCAACCTGACCAGCATGATGGGGTTGTTAAATTATTACCGGGTATTCACGACAAATCATCGCTTCGGTGCAAGTATGCGCGCTCTGCCCAGTGAAGCAACCCTCGAAGCAGCAGACACGCTGCGGGTTTACTGGCCTGCAGCGGAAGACCGTCCTTTTACATTAACCGGTGTGTATCATTGGGTTGCTCCGGACACGGTTGATTTGGAAACTATTGTCGAAGCGAAAGAACTGCTGCCTGATTTTGAAATTTTTCTGTCTTCTTATTTATCCCCGAATTTTCCTGTCTCCTCCGTATATGTGAAAGCTGCTGACCATAAAAAGGGATATATGACGGCAGAAGAAGAAGGCGGGGTATGGCAGGCATTCCCGCGAGATGAGGAAGCAGTAAAGATAATCAAAGATGGGCGATGGAATATTGGACCGAGTCCTGTGGATTGGGCAGTCCGTCCTGAACTGGCGGCGCCTATTATTTATCGTCGTAATGAGGATACAGGGTTGACCATAGCCATGATGGCACGACGGGAAGACTGTTTTGCAGTGTTTACGCCTCATCGCGCTGAGACCCATCATTCCATGTATTTTTCGCTGTTCGGTAAAACGTTGACGGAGGGAAGCAAAGCTCATGCGCGGATCCGAATGATCATTGCCGTAATGGATGATGCAGCACTGTTAAAACGCTATGAGGAATTCCTGAACAGCACTACGAACACATCCGTTTCAAAATGAAACTGCTTTACAACAATGTTCATTAACAAGATAAAACAGGAGGGGGGACATTCCTATCCCCCGAAGACCTATTGCAACAGGGAACAGGAATATTTTTAAAGATGAAGATAAATAAAGGAGAGGAATGTCCCCTCTCCGTGATGCTAATCCCTATTCTGCTGTTTTGTGCGTTACCAATAATGGCGCAAGCACCCGTCGGTTTTGTTACTCATTACCATGAGGGTTCGCTGGAGAAACTTGCCGATGTACCTGTAACAGCGGAGCTGGAAGATTTGATCCATTGGCGTATGATTGATTTGGACGAGGAAAACCCGGTTACTGCGGATATGCACGTGGATTTCAGCAACGCAATAGGATGGCTGCCTATGCTGCGCGAGAACGGAAGAAAAGGCTATCCCATCATTGATACCGCGGTACATCATTCCAGCAATCCCTGGCGATATAAAATGACTGGACGTGTAAACCAGAACCTGATCGGCAGCGATGGAAAAGCGTGGAATTTTTCATCCCTTCATTCGCCTATGTTCAGAGAATCGGTTTTTGCGTATATTAAACAATTTACAGGTTGGTTTAAAGAAAACGATACGGAAGGACTGGTACCGGGATACCTGAATGGTGCCGAATGGTTCTACCCGGGATCCATGGATTACAGTTCGATGGCACTGGCCGCATTTCATGAATGGCTGCAGGAAAAATATAAAACACTGCCTTTGTTAAATAAATCCTGGGGACAGGACTATGCCGTGTGGGCAGATGCACAGCCGCCGCGTCCTTTGGTTATTGGCGGCTACCATAGTAACGAGCCCACCTTTGCACTTAACGGGGGTGCTGATGCCAGTTATGCTTTCAAGGCCATTCCTGTAACCTCCGGCCGTCACTATACGGTATCAGCCACGGTAACAGGGGGCGGTGCTGCCATGCACTTTGCGGGATTTCATCTGTCCTGGCGGACTGCCGCAGATAACCTTATTAGTATATCGGCGGTTCATAGTGACAGTCATGGAGAAGAAAGCTACCTGCTTCAGGGCAATGTATTAGCACCGCCTAACGCGGCTTTCGTTATCCTGCATTGTAAGCTGCTGGCATGGGGAAAGGTGACCTTTCAGAATCCCACGCTGATAGAGAATGCTTCCAATAATACTTTAACCAATCGCATGCCTGACGAGTGGATACATCATGAATATACAGGGGAAAGTGAAGCCGCTGCCGTAATGAAGGAGAAGGATTTAATACTTACATTAACGGCAGCGGATACGACGGAATATCAGGGTCATGCCTCGTTAATGCTGGAAGACTGGATCACTTTTTCCTATGAAGCCATGGCTCATTGGCTGAATACCTGTGCCAAATATATCCGCGTCTGTGACCCGGATCGGGAAATCTCCAGCTACGTGGGGTTCGTATTTGCACAACAGGCACAATGGGACTATGCCATGGTCAACCAGCGGCTGGACATCAGTCTTATGAACACGCCGGACATCGATGTGAACGGTATCCAGATGTGTATTGCAGGGAATGACTACACGTGGGCGACCCATATTGTAGATACGGCACGCAAGTATGAAAAACCGGTTCGCGCTACAGATTTTATTGATTTTCCTTACGGTTTATATTCCGGTTTTGAGGCTATTTACCGGGGTACGTTGGCGGCGGTGCAGCATGGGATGACTCAGGTGTTTTGGTATGGTTGGAAAGGGGTACAGGACTATTCTTTCCTGCAGCGTATGACAACGGCGGATCGCAACAGGCTTGTAGCGGATACCCACAGTGCCATTGATGCCGTTGCGGGTTTTCATCCGTACACCAACATGGCACAGCTGATGCCGATTATGAGTTATTCACTGGCGGACGAAGGGGGGCACAAGGGCGATATGATTGATAGCGGCGGCTTGTATCATTTGCTCCTTGATACCGGATTTACCGTGGATGTATGGACTCCCTACGAAATAGAAAATCATGATGGGGCTCCCCTGGAACACTATGATGTGCTGTTTATGAGTGACTGCCCTGTATTACCCCGTCCTGTATATAAAAAGTTACTGCATTTTGTGGATGCAGGCGGCGCACTTATCAGCAGCGGCAGATTGCCGAAAAAAGATTTGCGCGGTAAGTCTTTTGAGGAAAACCTTGCCGCTAAAAAGCGGGTGGTATCACTCAATGAAACTATAGGCCGCCGATACTGGGGAAAACTGAAGCGGGCACAGGTGTATGGCAATACTCCGCCTGTATTGGTAGAAATACCTGATCTCGCGCGTACGCCTGAACTTCGTCGTTCCTTACGCAAAAAAATAACAGATGCCCTGGTGGATATGAACGTTTCACGCACAGTATCTTTGGTAGAAAACACAGGGAATGTACATGTTGTTCCATTTCACAATAAAGATACGGGCGATCGTTTATTATTCCTGATACACAAAAAAGCAGGACGCTGCCATCACGTGGATTTACACATCGAAAATACCGCGTTGTTAAGCAGTGCACAGGCATGGTGTGATTTTGATAGTTACCAGTCCTGTGACCTTTTCGAAGAGGGTACGCTGCGTACTCCGGATTTTGCCCACGTATGTATTGTTACCCTGAAAA
>JAGLCZ010000496.1 GCA_023145975.1 Candidatus Hydrogenedentota bacterium
TGATTCTTTTTCCTGGAGACTCCAAAGAGTTGACTGTAAGCACTCCAGTAATGCCGGTCGCGCCGCAAGTTCGTGTACAAGGGTTCAATGTTGAGGTGCAGTTCTCAGAATAGAAGCACAGATAAAAGATTAAATTTTATAATAGACTGCAGAGCATGTCATCACGCATTACAAGAAAATATTGATCTTCGCTCCCCAAAATAAGGGTGACGTGTTCTAGTAGGCTTAATGTTTTATATGTCATTGTCTTGGAAATGAGGATTTTCTCATCCAATAGGCGTGATCCGATTTACTTTGATTTTTTTGGGGGTTGTATACCCAGAGTTTTTATTTTTCGGAATAGGGTGCTCTTGTGCATTCCTAGTTCACGGGCTGTGGCAAGTCGGTTCCCTTTATTACGATGTAATGTTTCCAGAATGACCTGTGCCTCAGTAGTTTGTACCGCAGTAGAGAGAGGCATACGGGGCGGGATTGCTGCGGATTGTGTATGCAAGTGCTCAGGCAGGCATTTACTTCCAATGGTATCTTTCGATGTACACAATACAAAAGCATGTTCGATAATATTTTCGAGTTCACGTATATTGCCGGGATAGGAATGCATCATTAAAGTTTCCATTACTTCCGGGGTAACATCCGAAACTGTGCGCCCTTGCAAGTGATTTAATTTTACAATGAATCGTTCTACTAAGAGAGGGATATCTTCTTTACGCTTGCGAAGCGGCGGTAATTCCATACGTACTACATTGATGCGATAAAACAGATCACTACGAAAATTATTAGATTCTACAAGAGTGGCAAGGTCTTTGTTTGTAGCAGTAATCACGCGCACATTGGCACTGACAGATTCTATTGATCCCAGGGGTTCGTAGCAGCGTTCTTGTAAAACGCGAAGGAGGCGAACTTGTAACGCCGGGCTGATGTCACCGATTTCATCCAACAGTAAGGTTCCCCCATCAGCAAGAGCGAAACGTCCCGGCTTATCTCTTTCAGCACCGGTAAAAGCCCCTTTTTTATAACCGAACAGTTCTGATTCCAACAAACTATCAGGAAGTGCCCCACAGTTTATTGCAACAAAGGGCTTGTCCTTTCGCGGACTCAGGTGATGGATTGCCCGTGCAAGCAATTCCTTTCCCGTGCCGGTTTCTCCTTGTATCAATACGGTGCTGTTGCTGGCGGCTACTTGCGGAAGAATATCGAAGAGACGCTGCATGTTTGGACTGCGACTTACAATATCGCCCATTTCAAAGCGGC
>JAGLCZ010000497.1 GCA_023145975.1 Candidatus Hydrogenedentota bacterium
TGCCGGCAAATCAAAGGGACTTAATCCCGGTACCGTCAGAGGGGCAGTTATAAATCCGGCAATTTCGACATCGTAAAAGTTCATACCGTCATTAGGCACAGGATCAGTAAAATATGCCTGAACTTGCACATTCAGGGACGTAGGCACAAGAGGAGGAGATGGAGGAATAGTAGAGAAAGGCACATCTGAGCGCGAACCGGCATTCAGATATACATGCATATCTTCCGTAGTAAAATCAGCGTTATTCTTAGGGGTAACGACTGCAGGATTTCCGGGAATCCAGCTTCCCGGCATCGCCACAGGGGGGGCTACCCGATTCGCAGTTATTTTTGGAGAGCCTGTATTGGCATCAGAAGGATTGGGGTAATTGGAAAGACGCAGATATGGTTCGATGGTGTCAATCAGAATATTACATTTACCTGGTGTATCACAAACCAAAGCCCCGCTGCTTGATAAAGAAAATTCGAGAACCTCGCCATCAGTACAAATATCCGCGCCGCCACCGGCAGGAGGGTTAAGAAATTTAGAAAACTGGAAGTCTATGCTCATGGTAGTACCCCAGGAACCACTATACCTAGGGGCTTGTGCTAGCGGTGATGTCAGCAAATCAATATACGCACTACCCAAATTGCCAAGTTCAGGAACAAGTTTCAATTCTTCACCGCTACCCAGCAGCAGCATAAGGTTGGTGCCGCTTATGGTCAAAGTACCTGTTTTGTCTTTTCCAAGGTAACGCGGTGTAACGGAATAGCCGTCAATAGTCGCCGCCGTAGCCTCTCCAGCGCACATGCTCATATTCACATTTTGATCCACAGGACTGCCCATACCATCCCACTATACTGCCTGATTAGAACCAAAATTAGATTCCACCCAGTAAAAGTAACAACTCTGACTAGCAGCATCAAGCTGCTGAATAGAAATCCATTCACCTGACAGTATCTCTGAATCCGCAGTAAAAGCATAACGATACATAGGCAAAAGATCACCATTGGGCGCAATAAATGTACCGCCAATCACTGGAGCAGCAGTAATATGAAAATTACCGGACACGGGAGTGGGAGCAACTACCAAATCAGCACTCCTCATAAACTCCAGTCCCAGATCCGACGGGGGAATGCAAGCGCCAGGAGTAGCTTCATCGGTCAACCAAACGCCCCAAAATTCTACAATGTCGATAGGTCCATTGTCCAACTGTTCGTAAACGGGAGAAATATCATTACTTTTCAAAGCAGGCACGCCAGGCGTTAACATATGCACCGGCGGATGAAAAAGAATAGAGTTGGGGGCACACTCGTCGCCTGTATTGTACTCAGACATACACAGGCTGAGATTGGCACCAATCTTAGCGCCTCCCTGATCCACAGCCTCATTCCCCCCGTCTGCCGAACTTATCCAGTAAAAATAGCAGGGACCTGTAGATACAGCCCGTATGGAAATATACTGATCCCGGCGGAACTCATCCCTATCAAAAGCATATTCATATTTATACAGCGGTACACCGTTATACTTATAGTCTGTCAACTCTGTGCCAGTCGGTGTGATCAGCAAAAAATTTGGGTGGACTCCATAGGTCTCCACTTCAAATTCAGTAGCAGCACCGTTGGGGGGAGCACAGGGGATACCGCCAGCATCTTTCCAAATACCCCACCAAGTGATATAGCTTACAGTACCATACTCCACATTGGGGGTTTCTTCCATCACATATATGCCGTCTGTGTTACTATGATGGGCAGTCCAGGTATCGGTTGGAAGATGGGGTTGCTGTGTTGCACCCACCGAATTGACAGGACACGACATCGGTGTAGGATCCACCTGATCAGCGCCTACTTGTGCTTTTGCAAGAGAAGAGCGAAGATCACATTCAAAATCACGATACCAGTCACCACTATCCGAAAGTCCTGAATCTGTGAGCACCCGTGTAATCACTGCGCCCAGCACAGGTCCATCGAAAGCGGGCATCAGCGGTATCTTCAATTTACCCCGCCACGGTGAATCTTTGTATTCCGGTGCTATACCCGTCGCATCCATATTGGCAAAACCGGCTGCAGGTATCGCGGCATTGTCGTTGTTCTCTACCCAATTCACATAGGAAGTGGTTGTTCCCGCAT
>JAGLCZ010000498.1 GCA_023145975.1 Candidatus Hydrogenedentota bacterium
CATTTTTCGGGGATGTTGAGACGTAGGCTTGTAATATTTTATAATAACTTGTCAAGAGTTTACCGGTGTGGTAGAATAGAGTGTCGTTGTATTCTGGTGGTGTTTTCATGGTATCATGCCCACTGTGTTAAGGGTGCTTGATAGCACGTTAATTATAGTGTGCAATAATGAGTTAAGATTGTAAAGAGTTTCATGCAAATCATGGCTATTGAAATCCAAATTCGGATGGGAGTGAGGAAATGATTTTCGGTCCTGTCTCACCAGTGAAGGGGAACCACTGTATAATAGTTGCCCTCGTGTTGACCCTCGCAATAGGAACCTTTGCAGGTGTCGCAAGTCTTGCGCTTCCAGCAGAAGCTGCTGCATTGCCTCCGGCTGAAGATGCCGCACCCATATTATTATATGGTGTGAGCGAGGCAGAAGTGCATGCTGGAGACGCTGCAAAAACTTTGGGCATGCGCCGTCAGGAGATCGTATTCGATGCCGGGGTGCTTAGCTCCATAGTCGAAACGAAAACGGCTGCAGGTGTTTTGCTTGCACTGTTTGAAGACGTGCAGGTGCAGGTGGATATTGAACGGTTCACTGAAAGCCTGCAGGGTCTACAATCTTTCAGCGGGCGTGTTGTGGACAGAGAGAACGGTCATTTTCTGATGTCCGTGGATGATCAGGGTCGGGCGTTGTTACGCATCGAGACACTTGACGAAGGATTCATTTATATTGTTGCTTTGGAACCCGGGTCCGATCGTTATTTCGTTTCGGAATTTCGTGCGCAGGATCTGCGGGCGCCCGGTTGTGGTGAACCTCAAATACCTGTGTACGGAAAGAGTACGACATTAGCGCCTCCTGTTTTACCTGCCATTGGTGATGATGTAACAGTCGATGTATTGGTTGTTTATACTCCCGCCGCGGATTTGTGGGCACGTACCCATCGCACAGGTGTAGATAATTTGCTTGCCCAGTCATTTCAGCGGGGCAATGATTCACTGGAAGACAGTGATGTAGATTTGCGTCTACGACTTGTACATACGCAACCTATAGCATATCAGGAAACAGAAGATTATATTTCGGATCTTTTCAACATAACTTTCACTTCCGATTTTAATCCTTTTGAACTTGACAGTGAGGATTTTCAGGAACAGGTACATGACTGGCGCGATGAATATGGCGCAGATTTGGTAATGCTGCTGAATCTTGCTTCCGTTAGCAATTCCGGCATTGCCGGTGTGTCCTGGCTGCTGATGACTGAAGCAGGCGGACCGGAGTGGGGTTTTCTGGTTGTGTCGGCAGAGTATGCCGAAGGCACACTGATTCATGAAATCGGTCATAATTTGGGGTGCCACCATAGCCGTGCACAGTCGGTGTCCCCTGCACCTCCCGAAGGAGGACTTTTCGAATACTCCACAGGGTGGCGTTGGACCGCACTGAATGAGCAGCGATATACGTCGATTATGACGTATCAGGAATTTGACTATGATACCCTCCAGCTGGATACGGAAGTACATCTCTTCTCTAATCCGGATATTAGTTATGCAGGAGAACCAACCGGTAGTTACGTAGGTGAATACGCGCCGGCGGATAATGCACGTACCATTCGCGAGAGCAAAAACATCGTAGCGGGGTATCGTTTGCAGGTTGTGCCGGATAGTGATGAGGGCGAAGGTGAGGACGATAACGTTGATCCTGAACCGGACGCGATATGGTATGTTAATACCTATTCACCCCATCCCACTCAGGACGGCGCAACTTGGGAGTCTCCTTTCAAAACCATTGCGCAGGCTTTGGCTGTGGCAAGCGACAATCATGAGATATGGGTTGCCCGCGGATTGTATCAGGAAGGACCCGGCGCCGCTGTCGTACCCATGCTTCCGGGAGTGCGTCTTTATGGCGGATTCATCGGATTGGAAGCGAGTAAGCTGGAACGCGATGTGTTCAAAAATCCCACGGTTCTTGATGGGGATAATGACCGCCCGGCTGTGATAGGTGCAGATGGTGCTGTACTGGATGGCTTCATGGTTGTCAACGGCGGTATGCGCAATGATGGCGTATCGTTGGTGGTGCGTAATTGTGCTTTTGGCATGAATGAAGTTGGGTTGCAAAATACCAATGCATTTCTTCATGTGACGGATTGTTATTTTGGTCGTGACAGTGAGGATATCTCCTTTTTTGGAATGCCTGACTGGGGTACGAATGCCATTGCTATACAAAATGATGGTGGTGCGCTGACCCTCAAGCGAACGGGGATTTTTAACAGTACCGGTATTGCCATGCTCAATGATGGCAGTGACGAAATAATTATTCAGGATTGTACCTTTAAATTGAACCGTGGTGGTGGTGCCATATCAAATGTGGATGTGGAGATCATGACCGTGCAGGGTTCTGTCTTCTTTAGGAACAGTGCTCCCCGGGGTGGTGCTATCGACAGTGCGACTTCGACGGTGTATATTGCCGGCAGCTCTTTTGTGAATAATCGTGCTGTTGAAAGCGACGGGGGTGCCGTTGCAGGCGGCGTACTCTTTGTCGATGGTAGTTCCTTCCGTGAAAATATAGCGGTAGGTAATGGCGGTGCCATTGCAGTACCGGAAGTCGCTTCGGAAATTCGTAATGCCCGATTTACTCTCAATCAGGCTGGAGGCGAAGGCGGTGCGTTGATGTTGGCTGCCGATATTCTTGTGGAAAACTGCTTGGTTTATGCCAATAACGCGGGTGAAAATTCGGAGGGTGCGAGTGTCTCTGTCGAGACTGGTGCACCGGTGATTTGGAATACCACTTTCGCCAAGAATTTTGGGTATGCACTACACAATATGACAGCTGCTGCTGCGCCCATTCTTAGCAATTGCATCATCTATACCAATGCGAATGCTATTCAGAACAGCGATAACGCTGCTCCTGTCGTTACCTATAGTAATGTACAGGGAGGCGTTGAAGGGCAGGGTAATATCGATGAAGTGCCCTTCTTCCGGGATATTTTAAATGGTGATATGTATCTTGCGGAGAATTCCCCCTGCATTGATGCCGGTACAGATACAGGTGCTCCAATAGACGATATCGTTGGCGTGGAACGTCCTCAGGATAGCGATCACGATATGGGCGCCTGGGAGTATGTTGGTGCAGAAGGCGGCGATTCGGGTGAAGGACCTTCCGGGGGTGATCCCACTGAAGGTGAGAACGAAGGCGAGGACGAAGGCGAGGACGAAGATAATCCTACCGCCTCCTTTGAAGTGGTGAGTATGGTGCGTGATAAGGAAGCATTACTGCCCCTTCACAATTGGGCGCCTCTGCTCCGTATCGTCATGAAGTACGGGGAAGATGAATTTGCACCTCGTGACCTGAAAAAATTGGTGTATACCCTGATAAATGATACGGATGACGAAGATGATCGCGCCCTTGAATACGCGGTTGTCCGGGATTTGCATTCTTCTGATATCCTTGAGTTTGGTCTGTTCTGGGATGGCGAAGATGAAGACGCCATTAATGCCGAGGACGTTGACTTCACTGCTGGTGCTTTATTACTGACCTGGGATAATGATTCGGATTTTGTTACATTGACCAATTCGCAGGAGGTGGAAGGTAAGGGCCATGCACCACTTACCTATGAAATAAATTTCCTTGATGCACCGTATATCCCGGATACAGGTCCGGAAACGGATGATGAGGAAGGTCATGAATATATTATTGCTATTCGTACTTCAGCGACTTGGCGCAGCCAGTTGACTCTGGGTATCGAAGTGCTTAATGCTGAAATGATCAATCCGGATACAGGCGAAATGCCTTCAACGGAAGATGAGGAAGGCCTTGTAGAATACACGGATGACTATAGTCCGGATTTCCACGGCGAGGATGAGGAGACTCTTGAGGCGGAAGTATGGTACAGTTCTTCTTTTGCAGTCTTTGATCCCTCTGGACCGCATATCCCTTCCGGAATTTTTGAAGATGGCACAGATGTGACAATCCCCATGCCTAATTTCTGGCAGCATACCTCTTTTATGGCAATGCCGACAGGTGAATTTACCCGTCCCCGATGGAACAAGCCGGGGCAGTTTATGAGTATGTTTGCTTCGGAGTATATTGAGGAGCGTCGCATACTGGCACTTGAAGAGTGGACTTCAGTAATCGGCATTAATTTGCATTCTACACGAGGGGTTAATGATCCCGAGGAAGGATCAATACTTCGTCGTGTTAATATGATTCTGACAGATGTCGGTGCTGATCCCTATGGACCCGAAGGGAACGGAGGGTTTAACCCAAAGAATGCCCTTAAGCCTGTGGGTAGTGGGCGAACTGATGGTAGTACCTTCGGACACCATGCTATTCATAATGGTATATGGTGTTGGCGTGATATTGACAACAACGGATTTTTTCAGCAGCCTACCCCGAATATAACAGGTGGTGCAGAGATCAATAACGATCGGCCGCTGCCGGGTGTCTTGAATACTGCGTGGGAATATATTCCGTTCCCGCCGGGTGGCGGCGATCCCTGGTGGAAAATTTCAATTTTATTTGCGGTGCATGATGGGGATGATTACAGCTATATTTCGCCGCAACCCAATAATGTGTTTCCCGATCCCTCCGATTATGGTAAGTTTGGTAGTGAGTTTACCTATGATTATCATGTGGTAACCCGTTTCGACAGTGGGTTCAGGGATTGTTCCCTGAAGCCTGCCACCAATACGGGAGCGACCTATGGTGCAGAGTTCCGTGCTTTCATCGAGCCTAAGCGGCTGGATCCCTTTACTAACACCTATACGGGCGGTATTCAGGTGAGTAGTCAGATACCTCTGAGTGAGTTTTTGCCGGGTGATGACCAATGGATGCCGAATGAGCCGTGGTGGCCTGAGCGCACATTGAACGCGACGGCAGCCAAGCCGTATCGCCTCGGTGTTGAAGTGCATGATTTGGTTTTGACCTACAACTCATCCCTTAACTTGCGTTCTCTGGAAGATCTTGACCGGTATCTGAACTTCAATTTCCATCCTCTGGTCATTATGGGTGATGATTTTGAAATTGCCCGGTTGCTGCTTGGACATTCGCCAATTAACAATAGCACAGGAAATATTTACAGCCTGTGGCTTGATCGCTTTGACCAGAATATGGCCAAATTTACAAATGGTCATTTGGTAAGTACCTATAAATTTGTGCCTCTTGAGTTTAGAATTTCGGCAACCTTATTCGGTGAGCCCTATGTTCTTTATACACAGGGGTGGGGACGGCGTCAGTATGCCTTTGAAACAGCACCGTTCTACAAATATATGATGGACTTGCCGCCTGAGGGTCCCCGATCCGCCGCGTACCCGAATCCGCCTGTGAGCCCGTTGCTGCCGCGTCATGACACGTGGCCCGGGTTGTTGCAGCCGGGAGAGTATCCGGCAATAACGGATTGGTCTCCTGAAGATGCGAGTACCCGTTTGTTGACCCAGAAGACGGAATTCGATGGTAGTCACGTGCCCATGCTTGGTATTAATGTTTCCGGTAGTAATGACCCCATTGTAAATTCAGAAGGTAATGCGATTACAGTGGCACAGATTGTTGTGGCATTTTGGGGACCGGACTTTACTCCGGAAATGCTTAAGTCGCTGGATCCGGACGGTAACGATAATCAGAGTCTTGATTCAGGGGTAGTGCTTTGGGAAAAAGGTGAATTTGGTATCGGTACGCCGATTTCTTTCTTGAATAGCCAGGAACTGGCAAATTATGGCGATACACCTGTACCGTTGATGCAGACTATGGTGCCGGTAACCGGGCTAAGCTGGGCTGGAGCACCTGAGTATGTTGATCTGAATGGCGACGGGTTACCCAACGATCTTGATGGCAATGCCATCCTTGATGATGCGGATAAGGCGTGGGTACTTACCCTGTTTCCACGAAACCAATGGCAATTGCCGGATAATGATGACTTAGATGCTGGTGATGGAGGTTGTGACCTTTTCATTAGTGCCAGCACTTCTGAAAGTATCGGGCGGTTCCAGCAGTTTCGTGCTGTAGTTCCTGCTACTTTGCCTGCTCGTGCAGAAGGGCGGCGTAAAGCAGGAATACAATTCTATCCACCCGTTAATACAGGTTCTAAAGCTTTCCTGAAGGCGAATGGTGAAGAAGATCCGGTAGCTCCCTATTATGGACATGATATGCTGCAGACGAATATCCCGCTGCGTATTGAAGATATGGCGCAGGGCTGGTCTGATATCTATATTGGCGGTGCTGCCGTTCCCGCACTGGGATTAAATATTGCTACCAACCATGAAGGTACTGTTGCTAGTGGTACTGCTGCAGTCGGCTATGATCGCGGTTTAAGTGTGCCGGGACAGCGTTGGACTTCGGGTTCGTTGGTAGGTGATTTTCTCGTGGACAATCATTACGAGAGTTACGAGATTACAGGAAATACAGAAAATACGCTCACCTTGCTGAGTGGTACACCGGAAGATGGTGTATGGCGGGTGGTGCAGGATCCCTCCTTCCTCGAAGAAGTGACTGTGGAACTTTATCAGGAAGGTGATTTCGCCACCATGAATCCGTTGACTGATCTATTGCCTTTGGATATAGATCAACGAATTAGCGGTATTGCCCTCTATCGTGATAACGATAATCATTCGGGCAATCGGAATGGTTTATTTGACCCCGATATTGACATTCCTCTGTCCCTTGATACGGCTCCGCGTTTTTCAGGGCGTACTGCCGATGAATTGAAGGTGCGTTTTGTCTTCTCCACACCGGGCGGAAATGATTTTCCGCTTCCTCGTGCAGAGCAGTCACGTAATCGACAGTGGGTGCATGATCACTTTGGAGTCGGGGTCTCCGATCCTGAAAATGGTCCGGATTTCTTTGTGGTGCTTCGTGCAGCAACCAATATGCAGTTGAATGATAACTTCCGTGTCGGTATTGTATCGTGGGGTCCCAATACACCTACCGAGCCGGATCCGCACATTTGGGCGAATCTTGCTGGTGAAGAACGGAATGACTATCTGAAATTCCGTGAATTTCCATGGGGTGAGCGTGGGGTAGGGTTCATTAGCTATTTCAAAGAACCACCTCTCTCCTATTTCCTTCATGGTGCAAAAGCGTCGCAGCATCCGGATATGAGTGGTGTCAATTGGATTCGCTCGCATAGTGCCCAGAAGCGGCGTTCAGGTACCATCACAGGTAGAGAGCGTCCCCTGGGACCGCAGTCTCTGATTATTGAGTCTGCATCTCAGAGCCGGTTACCGATCCAGACTTTGCCGGGTCAGGGCTTCCAGTTCCTGATTTACGGTGATAACTTTGGTAATGATCCCAGAGTGGTGTTAAGCGGTTATGATGTCATCGTTAATTCGGCGAAAAACGACACCATAAGTGTTACCATCAGTACCCGTGCGGATCAGACGCCGCAAGAGCCCATTACGCTCGTGGTACGTAATTCGAATACAGGCGATGAGGCAAGTCGTTCCGATCTTTTCAGTCTTACCTCCGATATGGATGTGTATGGACCGAAGATTATGCGTGTTACGCCTCCTTCAGGACGAAAAGAAGACTTCCCGGTAATCGTGGAAGGTATGGACTTTTTCAATGCTTCGTCTCTTGAAGTTCGCTTCGGTGAGACGAGGATGCCTATTCTGGAGGTATCAGCAGATGGTACTGCCATTACAGTTGGTTTCCCTGTGGGCGGTATGCCGCAGACGGGGATGCTGGATGTATTTGTTGCCAGTGGCAGCAAAGATGGCGGTGAAAATATGATAATGAATGGTTTTGAATATATCAATCCTGAATCACGACCAAAAGTGCGTTTCTTCGGATGTGCACCGGTACGTGATGCGGGCAGTGGTTTCGCGGGCGATGCATTGTTGCTCGGTGCAGTTGTTGTCGCATTGGCGGCAGCGCGGCTTCGCCGCAAGACAAG
>JAGLCZ010000499.1 GCA_023145975.1 Candidatus Hydrogenedentota bacterium
AACTTCATCTGCATTACACAGGTCTATTTTATTAAACACGGTTACCATAGGTTTATTATCCAATTTCAGCGTTCGTATGGTCTCCAAAACTGTTTCCATTTTATCAACAATGTCGGTACTGCTTGCATCTACTATATGCAACAGAACATCCGCCTCGTGTAATTCCTCAAAGGTTGTTCGGAATGCAGCAATAAGATCTTTCGGAAGATTACGTATGAATCCTACGGTATCTGTTATGATGACTTCACGTTCTTTTGGAAAGCGAAGTCGCCGTGATACGGGATTCAGCGTTGCAAAGAGAAAATCTTTTGCCACTACTTTACTGTTGGTAAGATTATTGAGCAGGGTTGATTTTCCCGCATTGGTGTACCCGACAACAGCGATGGTAGGCGTTCTTTTATCAGTACGAACCCTTCTTCGTAAGCGACGCTGTTTTCCTAATTTCCCGACCTCACGCTCCAGGCGTGCAACACGGTCTCGAGCACGCCGCCGATCTATTTCCAGTCGCGTCTCACCGGGACCGCGTCCGCCAATGCCCCCTGTTAATCGTGATAATGCTGCCTGACGGATATTCAAAAGGGGTAAAAGATAACGTAATTGCGCCAGTTCAACCTGCAGCTTTCCGTCACGGGTTACAGCATGTTGCGCAAAGATATCAAGTATTACCTGGGTTCGGTCCAATATTTTTAAATCAGTAAACTCCGATAGAAACCGTACCTGTGAAGGGGTAAGATCAAGGTCGAAAACCAGCATTTCCGCACCTTTTTGCATAGCCGTTATTAAGGCTGCCTGCATCTTACCGCGTCCCAGTACTAAACGGGGAGCAGGAGGACGACGCTGAATTATTTCATGGACGACATTAATACCGGCACTTTTGGAAAGTTCGTGTAATTCTGCCATCGAATCCTGGGACAGCGAGGAAGGTAATTTAGAAACGTGGATAAGAACAGCACGATCCCGGTTGTCATGGGCAACACGTGAACGCTGATTCCGCGAAAACTCTTCTTCAAGCGCCCCGATAAACTCAAGAAAATCATCCTCAAGTTCCTGTACTGTTACAGGAGGCAATATTAGCCAGGGAGTTTCGGCGGCATTATCAGGAATAAGATGTGCAACCTGTAACTTTCCTGGAATTCCTTCTTCATTTACCGTAAGCGCGGCAACTAAGTCAAAACGAAGTAATGCCAAATCGGTCAAATCATCTTCAGTGAGGGGTTCTGCTGCCAAGTGGGTATGTATCAAACGCAGTCCGCATAAGCGATTTCGACCACGTCTTTGTATATCCGGTAAAAAGAGACTGCGCGCATCTCCAACGACAACGGAACAAACACGTCCGCGTCGATCCAGCATAACGCCCACTTGCCGCTGAATTTCCGAGGAAATCGCCACAACTGCCCGAGCCAACTCCACGGAAACAATTACTTTTGCTTGTGCGGCTCGCTTTGAAAGTTTTTCTAAGGACTTGAGTTGAGCCGCTTTCAGTCCTTTGGTATTACCGGTAAGCAGCGTTCAATCTCCCTGACGATTCATAGGAACGGCATGTAATAGAGGAAAATGGCATTCCCGAATAAATAACTTCCTGGTACATTATCCCTGCATCATTACGCGTCTTATAATCCGTTGACTTTCTGTCGCATCCAAGCTGCGCTGAGCTTTCCGCAATTCTGCGACATCCAATTTTTCAAGCTTCTTCCAAAGAATTGCCAGATTACCAATGGCAATTTGCAAGGCATGAGTAGGCTCAATTCGTTGGGGGATGATATCAAGGGTGACAAAACCACGATGTTTAATCGTTTTTAGATAAAATAGTGCTTCAAGGGTTTCCCATAAATGCAAGCTTCCAGGTATCATCATATCATCCCACATATTATAGGAATCACTCATATAAACCTGAAAAAGTTTACCAGCGCGATTAAGAAATGCAATGCTTTCTGCAGGATTTTCTCCGGCCATCAATGCATGAGAAAAGTTGATGGCAACCCCAACATTTTTCATGGCAATTTCCTGACACATGGATAAGGCTTTACCCACAGAGGAAATAGTCAAATGTTTGCGGGGATCGCGGGGTTTATATGCTACTGAAATATTTACATCTGGTGATGCAAACTTTGCAATAGTTTTGATGGAGGAAATAATTGTATTCCAATGAACGGAATAATCAACATGAAAAGGATAGTCAAAACCATCGGTATATAAACGCAACGTTACTTCACTGGTGCCTAATGCGCGTGCAATTTCAACGGCTTTTCTACCTTCGTCAATAGCTGCATTACGTGTTTTTTGATGCTGTTGTGCAAATCCGGCAAGACTAAAACGCCTGGAATGACTTAGTACCGTTGTCACCGCACTGCATACCAAACCGTTTTCCTTCAATAACCGTTTTGCTTCTTTTACCGGCATATCAGAATTTATATCAGTTTGACGCAGTTCAACCCCTTTTATACCTTTTAATTTCGCGATAGTTGGAATTACTTCCTGTAGGCGTGGTGCTTCCCGATAACCTTCAGAACAAAAACGGTCTTGCACATTAGAATATACCCACAATCCAGTAGCTAATTTCAAACTCATAACCATATCTCCTTAAACAAGTGTTACTATTTCAAGCAGTTAATAAATAGAGATGACAAGAAGCTCAATTCGAATCTATGCGGGAACCATTGAGGAAATTCGCCCGCCAGCACACTGGTTTCATTAAATTTACAGTAAAGAATACCTGCGTTAACCAGTACTTCCTGTTGTAAGGACAGTAGTATATACTAATTTTTCCAAAATGTCAATACCCTTCTTTTATAATAAGTATTATGATATATCTTGTGTATTGTGATGTTGCCTATTTTCTGATAACAGCTTTTTGTTTTGTAGAAAAAGATTTTTTCTAAAATATTGCAAAAAAAAAAGCAGACAGACTATACAACAGTCTGTCTGCTCTAAAATAGAAGAAAAATAATCAAACAATATAGGTTGAAGCAGCAGTATCTCCTCCCCGTCCCGTCCAATTGGTATGAAAAAACTCGCCGCGCTCCTTGTCCACCCGTTCATAAGTATGTGCGCCAAAATAATCACGCTGCGCTTGGAGTAGATTTGCCGGAAGACGTTCACTTCGATAGCCATCAAAGAAATTTAGTGCCGATGCAAGTGCAGGAATTGGAATCCCCATTTCAACGGCTTTACCAACTACACGCCGCCAGGCAGCCTGATTTTTTTGTACAATATCAGCGAAAAAAGGATCAATCAATAGGTTTTCGAGTTTAGGGTTTTGGTCAAAGGCCTCTTTAATTTTTTCCAAAAAAACGGAACGAATAATACATCCGCCACGCCACATAAGTGCTATCCCCCCATAATTCAGATTCCAGCCGTAAGAATTAGCTGCTGCCTGCATCAATTGGTATCCCTGTGCATAAGAAATTATTTTCGACGCATATAGTGCCTGTCGCAGATCCTCTACAAATGCCTTTTTGTCACCCGCAAAAGATTTCACATCTCCTTTGAGTATTTGTGAAGCACGAACTCGTTCTTCTTTGATGGCACTCAAACAACGTGCGAAAACAGCCTCCCCTATCAGAGTAAGGGGTTGTCCCTCATCCAGAGCAGCAATGCCCGTCCATTTCCCTGTTCCCTTTTGTCCAGCAGTATCCAAAATCAAATCAATGACTTCATTACCCTCTTTATCTTTATATCCCAAAATATCGCGTGTAATTTCAATGAGGTAAGAATCCAATTCTCCTGTATTCCACTCAGTAAATACTTCATGCATCTCGGTATTGGACATGCCAAGTCCAGCTTTCATCAGTTGATAGATTTCGCAAATCATCTGCATGTCACCGTATTCAATACCATTATGCACCATCTTTACAAAGTGACCGGCACCGCCTTCGCCTACCCAGTCACAACAGGCTTCGCCAGTATCGGTCTTTGCACAAATACTCTGAAAGATATTTTTTACTTCAGGCCAGGCACTGGGAGTACCACCAGGCATCATGGATGGACCAAGCAGGGCTCCTTCTTCTCCACCGGACACCCCGGTTCCAATATATCGAAACCCTTTTTCTTCCACATATTGCGTTCGCCGAATAGTATCTGGAAAATGGCTGTTTCCTCCATCAATAATGATATCGCCCGGATCAAGATGGGGCAGCAGTTTTTCGATAAAATCATCTACGGCCGCACCCGCCTTAACAAGTAACATGACTTTTCTGGGATGTTTGAGCGATGAACAGAGTTCTTCTATACTATGACAAGCGATAAAGTTTTTACCTGCGCCTTTACCGCTGATAAACTTATCCACTTTCTCCACCGTGCGATTGTACACTGCAACGCCGAACCCTTTACTCTCCATGTTTAACACAAGGTTTTCACCCATAACAGCAAGTCCAATAAGCCCAATATCCATCTGTTCCATTATCTTTACTCCTTCAATGTTATGCGTACTTTTATGATGTAACACAATTCTATATTATCGTTTGATTTATTTTATGCGAAGTGCCTGCAACACATAATCGGTCAGTTTTTTTTCTGCATAAATAGGATTAAAACGAGTTAGACGCTGCCGTCCATTCACGACTGGAACACTTGGCCAGTCTTCCCCAACAAGCGGTTTGGCATATGCGACAAATTCATCTGTAACATCAATTCTATTTTCTGCAATCCACTCCTGTGGAAACATGCGTTCAGAATTAGCAACGGCTTCCAGAGGAGCCTTGTCATACCGTACATTATAAATAGGACCGGGTTCACGGAGAATGGTGGACATCCATCCGTTTTCCTTGGATACGGCAATCAGGACGGCCTGCTGTCCAACTTTATAGGCCTCATCCAAATCAACGATGGAAGCGTAGGCTATGGTGGCACGCTGGTCCGTACCGGGTACTTGTCCTCGCGCTTTCCCGGGAACGGGCAAGCCGTTTGTATTCAACAGATTGACCACTTTCTGGGCGACTGTCATTTGAGAAGAACCAAAACTTGTATGCCCAAAGCTGTCCTTTACTTCACCCAGTTCACCTGCATCAAAGCCCTCACTGACTACCACAACACAACGTCCGTCACATCGCAGTTGTTCATTTACATTAGCACAAAGCTGCTCGGGCGATACCTTTGACTCTGCCATGTAAATTTGGAGAGGCATCTCACGGTTTGGATCTGCAAGACGTGCTGCAGCAGGAATAAATCCAATTTTACGTCCCATGGCCTGCAACACTAAAACCGGATCAGCAGGACATGATCCCGCATTTTCTTCGTTGGCATTCTGAACCACTCCCATCCAATAGCGTGCAACACTCCCATACCCAGGCGTGTGATCAATCAACTTAAACTCAGAGTCACCAACATCATTGTCTATTGTTTTGGGAACGCCCACTGCAACTAAATCCAGCCCCTGATCATTAGCAAGTTTGGCAACTTTGTTCGCTGTATCCATCGAATCATTGCCGCCATTATAAAAAAAGTATCCAATATCATGTGCCTTAAATACATCCATGATCCGTTGAAAATCTTCCTGCTGGGTCTCCTTGATTTTATACCGGCATGTGCCGATGGCACCCGCAGCAGGCGTATATCGAAGCAAGGCAATTTCTTCGTCATCCTGGGCTGAAAGGTTTAACAGCTCTTCCTTTAATACCCCTTCGATGCCATGCCAACCGGCATAGACTGTACCGAAAGTTTCAGGAAACTGTTTGCAGGCTTCCACAATGCCGCGAAGAGAGCTATTAATAACAGGACTTGGACCACCTGATTGCGCTACGATGACATTTCTGGGCATATATTTTCTCCTTAAGAATAGAATTATTAATTGCCATAGGTAGTAAGACGATGCAGGATTTCCCCGGCATTTTCCACCAGCAATATTCCTTCGTCCTCTCGGTTACGCCAATTATCAGGATTAATATGGTCTGGATTTCGATAACCAAGATTGATGGCACTGCATTCTGTCTCGGATATACCTGTAGCAAGCGTAACTTGCACACGTGCTTTTTCTATCCCTTCCTCAAAGGTACCCATACCACGAACATGCGTTGAATGCGCAAGAATCCCACCGGGAATTTCTTCAAATTTTTCCATTTGCTTTAAGAAATAATCGCGTACATGATAGCCTATTTTGGCAATGGTATCCCCATGGGTAAAACTGACTTCGTTTATATGCTTCCCGTAGATAATTAGTTCACCGCCGTCCGCCACAACAGGTTCAAGTTTATACATGCATTTTCCTGCCACCCAAAGGTCATCATACATGGGCGGTGCCATAGCCAGAATGCTCTTGAACGGCTTTTTCTTGTAGACAATATGGGTTTGAGCACTCACATCAGCAGCTTCATTCCAAGCGGATTCGGGAGTACCAAAGAAGATCGCTTTGGTCTTTTTTCCCACGACCGTCAAGGCAAAGCACTGTTTCTCCACCTGGATCATGGCAGCAGCTCTATTCACAATTTCACGCACGGGCGTAGATTTTGTACCATTGATAGCATAGTTCGTGATCAGCGCCCCTAACCAATGGAATAAATTTAGAATTTCCGCTCCTGATACCCCCGGGTAAAAGTATTTGTTGCCGCCACTGAACCCAACTACTTCATGGGGAAACACAGGTCCAACAACACAAACCAGATCATATTCAAGAACACGTTTATTTATAGTTACCCGAACCGACTGACGCAGTAATCCATTTGAGATGTCTTCAATTTCATCGGCACTGATTTCCCCGATACAGACAAGTGCCTTTGGATTTTGCCATTCATGATTAAAAACCCCAACTTTTCTATATTTTCCATTCCGTTCTTCTTTGGATATCCCAAGATGTTTATGGATCATTTTCTCAGTCATTGCAGGGTGGGTTCCCAAGGCAATAAGGTAATCCATCTTTTCTACGCGATCCTGTAATGCATCAAAAAGGGCGCGAAACATCTGCGGCATGGGCATACTGCGTGTTTGGTCGGGAATAATAAATAATACACGCTTTCCATCTACCGGCATCTTATTGGCTGCCTCTGCCACAAAAGTGTGTAGATCGTTATCTGTTAGGGAGCCATTCGGATCTATTTTTTTTATTACCATGGTACTCGTTAAACCTCATACTAAAGGTGTTGGATTATTTTTTTATAACGGATCGCCTGCACTTACTCATTCGACAATGTAAATCCGATACCCGCTAGTTTTCTTTCCAGGAAATTATCCCGACGGGAAAGTCGTACTATAGTATTAAAAAATTCTCGCCGAATAGAATAATTTTTGCGCAATTCATCGAAGTAGGAAGCATGCTTTTCAGGAGGAAGTAGAAGCATATCACGCATATTCTTATCATCTTCCATTATGTCATAAATCGATAACACGGCTCCAGTTAAGGACGTATGCTCGTCTACATTCAACGCAAGTTCTGTAACCAATGGAGATGGGAGAAAATTGCGAGGATCCCAAGTGACGTCCCGGTTCAGAGAAGTACACAGCTCCTCATAAACCTGACGGGTACCATTTACTTTCCCATCAAAAGAATAGCCGGCAATGTGGGACGTGGCAATAGCTGTTAATCGTAGTAATTCAGGATTTGGAGTGGGTTCATTTTCCCATACATCCAGTACCGCAGCACAAATCTGTTGGGTACGCAATGCTTCCTCAAGATCATACGTATCGACTACAGCACCACGGGAAGCATTAATAATAATAGCATTCGGTTTCAGCCAACGTAGAAACTCTTTGTCTACAAGGTGCCATGTGGGATAGTTACCGCCTTTTTCCAGCGGTGTGTGGAATGTAATAACATCACATTCCAATAATTCACTTAGGGGACGGTATTTGGGATCTGAAGTAATATCGGCCAATGGCGGATCATTTAAAATACAGGTCATCCCAAGAGAACTTGCCTTCGTATATACTTTCGCCCCCACATTCCCAACCCCGACAATTCCCAATGTCATGGTATCAAGTTGTAGATTATAGCGATTGGCAAGAACAAGCAGCGCCGCAATAATATACTCCCCCACGCTATTGGCATTGCATCCCGGTGCACTTGTAAAGGCTATATTATTTTCTGTCAGATAATCTTTATCAATGTGATCCTCGCCAATGGTACATGTACCGACAAATTTCACGGACGTTCCTGCAAGTAATGATTCATCTACTTTTGTGATACTACGTACAACAAGGGCATCAGCATTACACAACATAGCAGAATCAATCTGACGACCTGGAGCTGTTTTTACTGTGCCTAGTGTACCAAAGGCCTCTTTGCCGTAAGGTATGTTTTCATCAACAATTATTTTCATGAATAAATAAAAATATCCGCAACAATGTTGCGGACTAAATTGGGACACCTTTTTCCGCATTTAACAAGATACAGAAAATCTACTGTGATATTTTAAAAAATGGTGGGCGATACTGGAATCGAACCGGTGACTTCCACGATGTCAACGTGGCACTCTAACCAACTGAGCTAATCGCCCACAGAACGCGTATAATAACAGAATTATTCGGCTACTGTCAAAAGAATATTCATAGCATAAAACTAGTATAAACCAACATTTCATATAATTTCTTTTATATTGAGAGTGATAGAAGCTTTCAAGTATATTATGAGCGTATTGTTTGGTTATGTACCCGTTTAAACAAAAATATATAAGGAGTTTTTTTATGCATGATTTATTATGGGTTTCATTTTTTACAGTTATTCTAAGTGTATTATTTACAGCTAGTGCTGCTTCTGTTGCCGAAGAGAATATACCAAGCTATGCAGAACGCCTCGGTTGGCCTGCAGATGCACGGATAGTTATCTTTCACAATGATGATGCAGGATTATGCCACGAAGCAAATATTGGCAGTATACGTGGGGTTGAAGAAGGATTAATCACCTCATGGAGTGTAATGATTCCTTGTGCCTGGGTTTCGGAAGTGCGGGACTATCTAAAAAAGAATCCTGCTGTTTGCTCAGGACTTCATCTTACTCTTACCGCTGAATGGGATAACTACCGTTGGCGTCCCGTGGCCGATGCATCACAAGTTCCTGGCTTATTTGATGAGGACGGATACATGTGGGGCGAGGTGAGCGAAGTTGTAGAACATGCCACTGCAGACGAATTCGAAACAGAAATTCGTGCGCAAATTGCACTGGCGGAACGAATGGGATTGCCTATTACCCATTTGGATACTCACATGGGTACTGTATATGCTACAGAAGAGTTTATTCAGCGTTATGTTGCAGTAGGTATGGAAAAACAGATTCCAGTAATGATTGCCGGCGGTCACATGACTATTCTCCGTCAGGAAAATCCGGAGATTGCGGAATTTGCAGATGCAGTCAAAATACTTGCAGAGATGGTATGGGCTTCGGGACTTCCTGTTCTTGATGATGTACATACGGCTGCCTATGACTGGAAAACGAGCGATAAAACTCAGCATTTCATTGATCTCATGCAGAATTTGAAACCCGGCATCACGCAAGTGATCATCCATGCCACAGAACGCACGGCAAACTTTGATCTAATTACCAATTCCGGTGAATTACGCCAAGGGGATTTAAATGCCATGATCGACCCAAAACTAAAAAAGGTTATCGAAGAGGAAGGTATTATTTTAACTTCCTGGCGTGAAATGCTGGATCGCAGAAAGAAGATCAATTAAAAAGCAAAGGTTGTAAAAAAATACAAAAAAGAAATCAAGTGTATTAGCGGGTATATATTTTAGACTTCCCGCTTTATATAGCTATTCCGGTCGCAGTTGTGGAAATAAGATCACGTCACGAATAGAAGGGGAATCAGTTACCAACATAGCAAGCCTGTCCAGCCCGATTCCCAACCCTGCTGCCGGCGGCATACCGACTTCTAACGCCATAATAAAGTCTTCATCAAGATACTGTGCTTCATCATCCCCTGCATCACGCAGTACTGCCTGTGCTTCAAAACGCTCCTGCTGGTCAATAGGATCGTTTAATTCAGAAAAGGCGTTGCCCACTTCCATAGCTGCAATAAAAGGCTGAAAGCGTTCTGTGAGTGCTTCATTCCCCCGTTTCTTTTTCGCCAGAGGCGATATTTCTATGGGATAGTCATAAAGAAAGGTAGGTTGTATCAGGTGAGGCTGCACCTTTAGGGACATAACTTCATCCACAATTTTCCCATATCCCATTTCAGGGGAAATTTCAATACCAACACTTTCTGCACGTTTTGCTGCTTCATCACGGTCACGAGTAGATTCAATATCTATGCCTGCATACTCACGTATGGCATCAAACAAAGCAATGCGTTTCCACGGACGTGCCACACTGATGGTTTGTCCTTGATAAACAAAGTTTTCACTTCCTGTGACTGACTGAATAACATGATGCATCATTTCTTCGGTCTCATCCATGAGCCCCATATAGTCCTGATAGGCCTCATAGAGTTCCATGGTGGTAAATTCAGGATTATGCCGGGTATCCACGCCTTCATTGCGAAAACAACGATTAATTTCAAAAACCTTTTCAAATCCGCCCACGAGAAG
>JAGLCZ010000005.1 GCA_023145975.1 Candidatus Hydrogenedentota bacterium
CTCGATCTCACCCGCCTCGTTACTGCCACATCAAGGATATAAGTATGAGCAAACGCTACTTCGCAAAAAAGAAATCGCGGTGGGAACCCAAACTTCTTCTTCTCACGGGAGCCATTGCATGCGTGTTTGCCTTGATCCTTGGACTCCCTTATTTGTGGTCTCACGGATGCAGCACGTCACAGGAAAGCATTGTTGTTTCGGATGTGAATGCTGTGGAAGCACTCGAAAATGCGTATGTGCTGATGGCACAAGGCGCTGTCGAAGAAGCCGAAAAAACGCTGCAGCCCGTACTGCATACAAACGACCCGGCGATCACGCCGCGGGCAGTAATTTTACAAGCCGACATTGAACATTATCGGGGCGACGGGGATGCTGCGCTGCAGCGCCTTTCCGATGCTGCCGAAACATTTCGCAGCAGCAAAGAATATCCGTATATTGAAGAACGAAGAGCGCGGCAGCTGGAAGAAATGGATCGCTTCGACGAAGCACAAACTATCTATGAAATGCTGTGTGATAATGCCCCTACCGAAATTCGCGCCATGGGCTATCTGGGACTTGGACGTTTAGCAGAACGGCGCAGCGAATTTGTCGCTGCCCGCGATCTGTACCGTCATACTGCAGAAGATGCGCCCTGGGGCGATCCTGTATGGGAAGAGGCCGTTGCACTTATGGGACGAATTAACGTTTCCATGATCTTCTCGCCAGCGGAAACCCCTGAAAGCCGTTATTATACCGTTGAAAGCGGCGATAATCTCATCGCTATCGGTATGAAACTAAATACAACTCAAGGACTGTTAATCACTGCGAATAACATTGGCGATGTATCACGTTTACGACTGGGACAACGCCTCAAATATACGCCAAAGGATTTCTCCATTATCATCGAACGCAGTACCTGTACCCTATACGTATTTGATAATCACGGGTTATTCAAACAGTACAAAGTTGGACTCGGAAAACCGGGTCATGAAACGGTTTTAGGGAAATACGCCATCGGGAACAAACAACAAAACCCGGTGTGGCATAAACCGGGTGCCGGGGCTATAGAAGCAGGAGACCCAACAAATGAACTGGGAACCCGATGGATGCCTATGGTACCCGCTGATGAAGGATTACCCCACGACCTCGGCATACACGGCACCATAGCCCCGGAAACTATTGGTTCTTATTCTTCCAAAGGGTGTGCACGAATGCTCAACAGTGAAGTGGAAGAACTGTATGATCTGGTCGTGCGGGCAACAGCCGTTGAGGTAGTCGAAACTATCCATGACCATACAGACGCGCCCGCTGAAACAACGGAAATACCAAAAGATACAGAGACGTCGCCTTCGGCACCGACAAAAAAGTAATACCCAACCCTATAAAAGTAAAGCACCTGAAACGGCACAAAAGGGAACTGCCATGAAACGGATTCTGGTTACGGGCGGCGCAGGATTTATCGGCTCTTCCTTCGTACGCTATCAACTGCGCCGCTATCCCTATGTGCATATTGTCGTACTGGATAAGCTGACCTATTCCGGCAACCTGGACAACTTGAAGGATCTGGATTCATCGCGCTATACATTTATCCAGGGAGATATAGCAGATCCGACAGCCGTATCCAACGCATTATCCGACTGCGAAGGTCTTATCAACTTTGCGGCAGAAAGCCATGTAGA
>JAGLCZ010000050.1 GCA_023145975.1 Candidatus Hydrogenedentota bacterium
AGCGGGGAAGACGATAAAGCTGAAGCAGAATACCAAAAGGCACTAAAACTAGGTGCGTCCTCTTCCGTAGTGTATGCAAATCTTGGACGTCTGCACATTGCACGCGGTCAACAAGAGGAAGGAATGAATTTATATCGCGAAGGACTTCAACTCAACCCCAGCAATACAGTCATACACAATAATCTCGGCTACGAATTATATCAAAGCGACTTCTTGCAGGAAGCATTAGAACATTTTGAACAAGCGGTGAAAATAAATCCCCGGTTTCTGCTAGCTCATATCAATCTGGGCAATACACTGCTTGACCTTGGTGAGGAGGAAAATGCACTCTTGTATTTTCAGAAGACAGCTTCCCTATTCCCTGAAGACCCAGCGTTTCCTTATAATATCGCACGCATCTACTTTTCCCGGGGGAATTATGAACAAGCCGCTTCCTATTATAAAAAAACTCTCGCAGTAAGGCCGGGATTTGCAGAAGCATTGAACAATTTAGGCTACTTATACGCAGCACAAGAAAAATATGCAGCAGCAATTCCTTATTACCAAAAAGCCATTGATAATGCCCCGGGATTCCTGCTTGCCTATAATAATCTGGGTAACGCTTTATTTGAAACGGGAGATATTAGTAGTGCTGCTGAAGTATATGATCAAGCAATTCTACAGAAGAAGGACGACATCTTTTCCTTGTATAATAGAGGACGCGTTTTCGCAGCGGAACAACAATGGGAATCTGCCATCTCCTACCTAAATAAAGCCCTGGAAACTCAAAAAGATTATGTTCCTGCACTGATACTGCTCGGAACTGTGTTCCTGGAAATAAATGCACCCCAAAATGCCATTACTCTATTAAAGGAATCGCTTTCTCTTCGCCCTGAGGATCCAGACCTGTTACTCCTGCTTGACAAGGCGTTCGAACGAAGCAACGCTACCCAGGCGGAAAAGAAATCCTATAATTCGGATCTACAACTACTTAGAGAAACCAATGCTTCCTCTGAAAAATGATGGGGGAAATGTAGTATTATAGCTACTTTTTTTTCTAAAGATATGATACACTCCACATTAAATATATCATGATTGCTTCTATTATTTTAGCTATAAGCATCTTCCAAAACTAAGTTTAAGACAGGTTAAAAATACTATGGATGAAAAAAATATATTGGAATTACTGAACGGTGTTTCTGCAGGAAACCTTTCACCCAACAACGCTTTAGAAAAACTCCGCTCCCTTCCTTTTGAAGATATGGACTTCGCGAAAGTAGATCTGCACAGGCCCCTGCGAAAAGGATACCCTGAAACTATCTTTTGCCAGGGGAAAACACCAGAACAAATAGCAGCAATTTCGCTTCGTATGATTGAGCATGGTCAGAACGTTCTTGGAACCCGTTGTTCGCAGGATGCCTACGCTGCAGTACAGGAAGTCCTACCGGAAGCAGAGTACCATGATGCTGCCCGCGCTTTTACAGTAACCATTGATTCTCCCCCGCAATCGACAGGAACAATTGCAATCGTTTGTGCCGGAACCAGTGATATTCCTGTAGCGGAAGAAGCGGCAATAACTTGTGCAACATTAGGTTCACCTGTGGATCGGATTTATGATGTGGGTGTGGCAGGGTTGCACCGCCTGCTTGATCAGCGTGAACGCCTCGCCAATGCAACTGTAATCATCGTATGTGCCGGCATGGAAGGCGCATTACCAAGTGTGGTGGCAGGACTCGTATCAACATTGGTTATTGCCGTACCCACAAGTATCGGATACGGAACAAGTTTCAACGGGCTGGCTGCACTCCTTGGTATGCTCAACTCATGTGCTACCGGCCTTACCGTTGTAAATATTGACAATGGATTTGGAGCAGCAGTAGCTGCCTGTACAATCAACCGATTGGTAGATGGAAAGCACTGATATGAAAACATTATATTTAGATTGTTTTTGCGGGATAAGCGGCGATATGACTGTTGGCGCACTGATAGATGCTGGAGCACCCATCGAAAATATCATTGCAGCAGTACAGAGTATGTCGCTGACAGGGGTTTCTGTCAGTGCGGCACAAGTATCCAAAAAGGGAATAAAGGCAACTCAGTTCGATGTATCTGTAAACCCCGATGTTCATCAACCCCACCGACATCTTCCTAATATTATCAAGATCATCGAAGAAGCATCCCTTCCTGTTAAAGTAAAAGAAGAGAGTATCCTAACCTTTCAACTGCTTGGGAAAGCAGAGGCGCAAGTACACGGAACATCCATCGAAAAAGTACACTTTCATGAAGTCGGTGCTGCTGACTCCATTGTGGATATTGTCGCTGCCAACCTGGCATTATATGATCTGGGGATAGAGCGAACAATATCTTCACCTTTAATAACAGGTAGCGGGACAATACGTTGTGACCATGGAATAATGCCTGTCCCGGCTCCTGCCACAGCATTGCTGCTCTGTGATATTCCCTGGCAAGCGGGAGATATTGAAGCCGAATTGGCAACACCTACCGGCGTAGCCTTGGCGAAACACTGGGCAAAAAAATTTGCATCCATGCCCCTTATGAAAACAGAGTCCATAGGATATGGTGCAGGAAAACGTGACCTCTCTGACCGGGCAAATGTATTACGTGTATTCATAGGCGAATCAACCTCCCCGATGCCTGCACTCGAATCTATTTCTATTCTTGAAACTATAATTGACGACATGAATCCCGAACTTACCGCACTACTGATTACAGAAACTATGCAGGCCGGTGCAAAGGATTCCTTCATCACACCAATCATCGCCAAGAAAGGAAGAAGCGCCCATTGCCTTACCGTTCTTTGCGATCATGAAAAAAAAGAGAACATACTAAACGCAATCTTCAAAAACAGTACAACTCTGGGAATACGAATACACGAAGAAAAACGCTACATTCTAAATAGAAAAATTAAAAAAGTCGCCACTACCTGGGGAAAAATCCCGATCAAAGTAGGAATACTAAATAATGATGATAACAGTATTGCCCCTGAGTTTGATTACTGTCATGAGGCAGCAGAAAAACATGGGATAGCAACACGCAAGATATATGAAGCTGCTATGGCAGCAGCAATTAAAGGAGAATTTCTGGATGAGTGAACGTATTGCATTATATGCGGGAAGTTTTGATCCCCCTACGCTCGGACACCTTGATTTAATTGTTCGAGCCGTCAAGATATTTGACAAGGTAATTGTTTGCGTTGCATGTAATGACCAAAAGGTTGGGATGTTTACTACAAAAGAACGTATGGAAATGCTTAAAGAAATGACGAGCGACTTGCCCAGCGTCACCATTCAGCAATTCTGTGGATTAACTGTTGAGTATGCCCGTCAACAAGGTGCAATAGCACTCATTCGCGGTCTACGTGCGATATCAGACTTCGAATTTGAGTTATCCATGGCTATCAACAATCAGAAGCTGAACTCTCATGTAGACACAGTCTGCCTAATGCCAAGCGAACCTTATTTATTTTTAAGTTCACGACAGGTAAAGGAAATCGTCAGGTTCGGAGGCAGCGTCAGCCATTACGTTACGCCAGCAGTTGAAAAACACCTCACCAGAAAACTAAAAAGTGTCGATTAGTTTAAGTCTATATCTATTGTTTTTCTAGAGCGACTTCGAATCTCTCTGAAGAAATTCGTCAGCATAGCTCCACATTCCTCTGCAAGAATACCGCCGTGTACAGACGGGCAATGATTAAATCGCTCGTCTTCAAGAAGATTCATCAATGAACCACAGCATCCGGCCTTGGGGTCATAGGCACCAAAATACACTTCTGCTATGCGTGATAGAATTATAGCCCCTGAACACATTGGACATGGCTCCAATGTCACATATAACTGGGAATCTTCAAGTCGCCAGCTACCCAAATGCGTCGCAGCGGCAGTAATAGCTATCATTTCTGCATGTGCTGACGGATCCTGTAACGTTTCACGCTGGTTATAACCTCGACCGATAATATGCCCATCGTGAACAATAACACATCCCACGGGAACCTCATGGTGGGTAACGGCCTCTTCTGCCGCCTGCATAGCACGACGCATAAAATGTTCCTGATAATTTATAAACACTAGTTATTCTTTCATTACAGTTATGAACTCTTATCAGCTATGCAATAAGTACCTTCAAGAAATGCCTATACTACATTATTATAGCAGTAAAAAAGGTCGTGAAAAAACTGACTGGTACCCGCTCAAATCTCTATTTTGGTAAAGATTTGATATTTCGGATAGAATCGTACATAATACACTAAGTGAGCGTTGTAGTGATTTTAACAGTAATGCCCTGATTAGTAAAGAGTAACCTGGAGATGAAACACGAAAATTTTGCGCCTCCCGAGTATAAAGAGGGACTGGAAGCGGATGCAGTTTGCGGACAATGCAACTCCGTAAACCCGGAAGGCACCTTGATTTGCAGGACCTGTGGAAATAATCTGCGGGATCAACGGCAACTGCGCATGGCTGCAGATCAGATATTGGATGCTGACACAGAATCTAACAACCGATCAGTATTCCTGATACGTGCACTGTCCACCCTGGGTGTCTTGCTCTTATTACTCCTGGGGTTGAATGCACAGAATATTACCCGCACTTTCACGAGCGCGGGAAATTCGGACGGAAATGCGGAAGCAACCGTAGAAAATTCCGGTGTATTCTGGACAGGTCCCAACAAGACAGACTACGATAATATGTACTCGGTCCTTTCTGAAAATCTCCCAAGCGATACCGATGCAGAAAATACCAGGATGACGGTAGTGCCTGCTGATCGGTTAGCGGCTGGCGACTATATTCTATATGAACGACTTGGTACAGGAATGCGTTATGCTGGTGCAGCAACTATTCAGATTGATGGGGACACCTGGCGTTACAACGCAGTATTACTGAACGGTATTGAAATACGGGGCGAGGCTTTACTGGAAGAACAAATGCTGACCTCGTTGTGGCACCAATCTGGAGTACGCTATCAAGACAAATACTACGCTGTTACAGGAGATGCAGAAATGCAGCCGGATGGCAGTGTCCTTCTTGACGGCGAATCGACTTATAACACACAAATTTTCAGTGCCGTTGCCTATCCTTACAAAGGACTATAATTCTTCACACAAGGAAAACACTGCAAAAGTGTCTGCTTTCTGAATAATACAATGATATGTATTCTCAGGAATCCTTTTTGAACCGACTAGTAACGATCTCTTTTTCTACAATTCCCGAAAGGTATCCCCCCACGTGTCTGAAACAGGTTTTTTTTCCAAACTAAAAGCTGGACTTGGTAAAACACGTACTGGTCTAATTGGTAACGTAAGAAAAATTTTTACAGGAACAGACCCGGTCAGTGAGAAGATGTTCGATTCATTGGAAGAAATCCTGATCAGTGCTGATGTGGGTGTCGAAACAACGCTTTTAATTATCGACGAGATGCGCGCCCGCGTCAAAGCAGAGAAAATTACCGACCCACAGAAGCTATACAAAATACTCAAAGGGGAGATGATTGCGCTATTTGGTACAAATGCGACTTCCACTACATGGAAAAAGGAAGATGGTCCCCATATCACACTTATTGCTGGTGTCAATGGTTCAGGTAAGACTACTACTGCGGGTAAAATAGCCGCCAAACTCTCTGGAGAAGGACATAGCGTTTTGCTAGGCGCTGCAGATACCTTTCGTGCAGCAGCAACAGAACAGCTAACAATTTGGGCGCAACGTGCCAATGCTGAAATCATCCGGCATCAGGAAGGTGCAGACCCCGGTGCGGTCGCCTATGATACGATTGACGCTGCCATAGCACGAAAGTGTGACAATGTAATCATTGATACAGCAGGCCGGCTGCACAACAAAGTCAATTTAATGGAAGAGTTAAAAAAAGTGCAACGTGTTATTTCCAAACGCCTTCCAGATGCACCGCATGAAGTACTTCTTATACTTGATGCCACCACAGGACAAAATGGATTGCAGCAAGCCAAACAGTTTACCGATGCACTTTCAGTCTCAGGTATTATTCTTACTAAACTTGACGGTACTGCCAAAGGCGGGATGGCTGTTGCCATCAACAAACAATTGGGCATTCCCATCAAGATGATTGGGGTTGGAGAAGGTGTAGACGACCTGCAGCCTTTTGATGCAACCCAATTTGTAGATGCGTTATTCGATTAATCTTCCTCTTTCTTTTGGGCACTTTCGAAGCGCGTACACAATAACTTTTCTGAATTTTTCAATGAAATCTTCAAATGTAAACGTGCCAGAAATAATGCTTCATTTCTCATACCCATTGCCCATAGTTCATCCAAAAAAACATCGCGCTGCGACCTATCTAACCTCCCCCAATCTGGAAAAACAACATCTCGTTTTTTAACAGATGAGCACCGTTTTGATAGTTCTTTCCGTGCAATCACTTCACTTGGGTACACTGCATTCCAATTCAAACGTATCAATAATGGGTTCAAAAAACGAGTAGGAAAAGGTCCCGACTTCCCGGTTTTAGCATATCCTTCATTAAAATATAAAGTCTCCCTAAGTACTTGACCGCTCACGGGCTCCCGTAATGCAATATCAAGATAACCAAAATGGTGGCGTGTAGCGCCAAAACGATGAGGCAGTCGCATTTTCTCATGTAAGCATCCAATATGCCTAATTTCTTCGTGCGGCACAAACAAGGACGAAACTTCACACTGCCCGGTAGAATATCCCGCACTATACCCCAAGTTAATATGAAGCCCCACAGAATCTATAGCAATAAACCATGTCTCTTCTGATTTAAAATATTGTTGCCATATCGCCCGTGCTATCAATAAGACTGCCAAACTACCCGGTATCAAGACGACTAACTCGTTATGGTCGGAACCCTTGGGCAACGCAACATAACCAGCAATAAATGCAAAAATAACACCCGCGAACAGTAGTCCATAATGAGACGTATCGTGAAATAACAATACCTGCTTCGAATCAAAAATAGCGGTCTTCTTTTTTACTATGACAGGCATCAGACAAACTCTTTCTAAGGAAACGGAACCTTGTAAAACGACTATGACGAAAATGAAAGAATACCAAAAACTCATTGTTGAGCGGGAGAATATTTTCTATATTTTATACTTTATCCCCCTCTATTTCCCAGAAAGCTATAATTCTGGGCTCCTATTTTTTGACATCTGACTTCTTTTCGTCAGCCATAATAAATCAAAAGTGCAACCTAACCGGGTGTTTATGGTATCTTAAAGGATATATTTATCTTTTTAACCCTCGATTACCGTGGACTTAGCAATGTCTTTGCATAAATATCCTAGTTTTCGTTGTTTTTAATTTCTGTCTTATGCACACAAGGAGAAACGCATGAGAGCCCTATCAACACGGCTTATGATACTCTGTTTTATTCTCATAAGCGCAATATTACTATCCCCCTTTGCGCTTCCACCGTTTGCCTCCGGTGCTTCAATTGAAACAAACACACAAATTAATATGGGTACAGTACTTGATGCACTATTGTGGTCAAAGCCTATTGATATGCTACAAGCTGTTTCTCCGTGGAAAAACAGGGATCTCATCACCCCTGACAATAATGTAACTACACCACAGGCACGAGTACCTTTTTACAGTATCGTTGGTGGTTCTCCAG
>JAGLCZ010000500.1 GCA_023145975.1 Candidatus Hydrogenedentota bacterium
GATTATTTTATTATGAAAAATATACTCAGGGAGATTTTTATTATGCCTATGAAAAGTATTGTATTGGTAGCACTTGCAGCACTGTGCTGCACAACGGCTATGGCCGAACTGCAGCAAGTTGAAGTTGGTGGAAGTGTGCGGATTCGTGGTAACTATTACGATCTTGATTCTCTTGGCGAATTGAGTTTTGTTGAACAGCGTACCCGTTTGAGTGTGAAGGCTGATTTTACTGAAGACGTTTCTGCGTTCATCGAATTTGATTATTATGATATGTGGGGCGAAGATTTTCGTTCTCTCTATCTGACCGGCGCTGATTTTCGTGGTAGCGGCGGTAATGATGTTGACCTGTTCCAGGGATATATCAATGTTGCAAATATGTGGGGCACTCCCCTTCATCTGCGCGTAGGTCGTCAGGAATTCAGTTTGGGTAATGCCTTCTTCATTGGAAAAAATGATTCTTCTGCCTTCTTTACCGGCTTATCCTATGATGCCATTCTGTTGACCTATGCCCATGAATCCTTCATGCTTAGTGCTGTTACCGCCAAAATGGTGGAAACCATGAATGACTTCCTCGATGGGGATGGTGATGTGTATGGTCTGTACTTCAGTTATATCGGCATTGAAAATATTGTGATAGACGCCTACTGGCTTTATCTTCGTGACGATGTATGTGTGTTCGGTGATGAAGTCAACTATCATACGCTGGGTATGCGGACTGGTGGTGTTATCGGTGCTTTTGATTTTGAATTGGAAGCTGCATATCAGATTGGCGCTGTGGACGGTCTTCCGTCAGCATGTCCGATTGGTTTTGGTGAAGCCGACGTTGATTTTGATGAATTTGCCGTGAACCTTGAATTGGGATACACCTTCGACGTAGCCTGGCAGCCCCGTGTATTTGCCCGCTTTGCCTATCTTGGCGGCGGCGATCCGGATCGCAGCTGTTGCTCCAATGATGTGGACATGCCTTTCAACCGTCTCGGCTCAAACATCAAATACAGTGAGTTCCTGGACAATGATCCGAATACGACTCTGAAGGCAACCCTGTCCAACATCTTTTTCTACAGCCTGGGTGTGCAGGCCAGTCCGACTGAGTGCCTGGAACTGAAACTGGTTGCTGCTTATTTTGAAGTTGATGAAGAAGCCCGTGACCTGGGATGGTGGTTCTGGCGTGATGATGCCGATTCCAGCCTGGGTTGGGAACTTGGTCTTTATGCCGACTATAATTACAGCGAAGATCTCGTTGTTCGCGCCGGCTATGCTCATTTCTTTGGTTCCGAAGGATTGGAACGCAATGAAATTATCGCCAACGGCCTCCAAGCCTGGAACGGTGATGATGATGACGATTATGACTATCTCTTCATCGAAACGGAACTTTGCTTCTAAGTTGTTTTGCTAGAGAATTATTTTGCACCCGTCGATTCATTGAGAAACGGCGGGTGTGCTTTTTTCCTGATATAGATTCCAAGTATAATGTAATAGCAGAGTGATTATTTTCGAATCGTCTAAATAATATTTATGGAGGATCTTAAAAATGAGTCGTGTGTACCAACTTAAAATTATGCTTATGGGGAGTAAACCCCCTATATGGCGTCGTATCACAGTGGATAGTAAAATCTCTCTTGGCGAACTACAGGAGGTTATTCAGATTGTAATGGGTTGGATGAACTATCACTTACATGAATTTATTGACCATAACGGAACTACTTATGGTACGGATGATATGGGCGATTTAAGTGACGAACTGGAAAGTGAAGATAACACCTGCTTACGCGATGTCCTCTACATTGTTAAACAGAAATTACAGTATATCTATGATTTTGGGGATGGGTGGCAGCACCAGATTACTTTGGAAAAGATATTTGAAGTAGACGAAAATGAACCGCTGCCTCATTGCCTGAAGGGAAAGAATGCCTGTCCGCCAGAGGATTGCGGGGGACTTTACGGCTATTACGAATTGCTGAAGGTACTGGCAGACCCCAAAGATGAACGCTACGAAGAAATGCGGGATTGGATGGAGGATGAATTTGATCCAAAACTTTTCGACATTGATGCTGTCAATAAGTTATTTGAATAATTGTGTTTTATTCCCAGCGTGTTACTGCAGTGGTGCCTTCGGAAAAGGTAGTAACGGTTTCAGAATTTCAGTGGAATCGTCCCTTATTATATGAAGATCAGAATAACAGGTGGGGGACGAAAAGCAATAAAACTTGCCGTTCCAAGCATTTTGAGGTATAATTTTATAACGTTTACTTTATACAGGTCGTTTACGGAGAAGTTTTGCATGAAAACAATAATAGGTTTTAAATTCACAAGAGTATTTGCCGTTGCGCTGATGCTGTTGGTGTTTTCAGGGTGTATTAAGCGCACCAGTACGCCTATTATTGAAGAAACCACCTTCAGGAATATAACAGAGAAAGTAATCGTATCCAATCCTATTGGCATGGTTTCCCTAACAGGCAGCAACATACGAGTCTTTAGTTCTTCCGTACGTGTATCAAAGAGTGTCCAGACCTATAGTTTATTGGGACTTGCCAATCCAAGTAAATACTTAGATAATGTCCTGGTATATCAGAGTGCGGAGAATGGTGAGTTAAACGTGCGGGTCATCGTAGAACGATTGC
>JAGLCZ010000501.1 GCA_023145975.1 Candidatus Hydrogenedentota bacterium
CCAGATCAGCAATGTAAAGATCTTTCCCGTATTTTCTTAGGTACGAATAAACCATTAATCCAGCAGGATTTCAGCAGACGTATCAACCCTATTGAATTGCTCCACAAGCATCTTCACTATAAAAAAGACAATGATAGCAGTCATTATGCCGCGTGCGTTAAGAAAATTGCTTCTGAATATGGCATTGACTGCAGCAATCATACACTTGGGGTTACTTTTAAAAGATATACCTCAGATTTACCAAAGAATGAACCTGGTGAAAACACCGTTGGAGCATATAGTATATATACTCAAACGATGGATTCACCAAGTGTTAAACATTCGCTGGTAATTTATGAGGAGATTCAATATGAAATCCTATGGAAACAGAAAAAAAGTTCTAAACAATCAAATCACCCCAAAACCAATAGGGCTGATGATGATATCAGAACTGTAAAAACTACTGGCAGGTTAACTAAGAAGGCCAAAGAAACACTACTGGTCAAATGTCCGTTAATAGAAGAATTGTTCACTGGAGAACGTCACTTGCATCATAATGAACGGCGTATCTTGATTACCAACTTGCAGTACAAAGAAGGAGGAATCAAATGGTTTGAAGAAGGGTTGGAAAAGAGGGATGATTACATTCCTGACACACTCATAGAAGATGCAAAAGGATACGCCATGAAACCGGAAGGATGTAATCATTGCATCCACGATGAAACCTGTGATCATAAAACGAATCTATTGCAGCAACTTCACATAAAAAAACGAGAGTGTAGGAAGATTAAACCCAGCCCACTGAGAATGCCATTGGCAGAAACCCGGCAACAATTATCCAATACCATAACGGAATGTATGTCGTCAAAAGAGAACAAGGTGTTTGTGATTAAGTGTGATACCGGTGTTGGCAAAACAGAATTATTGTTGAAACAACCATTGGACGGCGTATGTGTTGCCTTTGATACCCATAAACTCAAGGAAGAAGCCTACAGGCGACGTAATGGTACTGGTCGCGATGTATATATGTGGCCCGAGCCTCCGTTGCTACCGGACGATATACAGGGTAAAGTACAAGAATGTTATGTCGTGGGTGTGGGTAGTACAACAGGTCTATATAGGGAGGCACTGAACCACAAGGATATAAAGGGGAACAAGAAGAGGGAAATGGAAATCAACGGGTATCTCAAGGCATTGAAAGATGTTCATATAAAGTCCAGTGTGTTCGCCACCCATGAAAAAGCATATCAGCTTCAGAAGAATCCATACCTGCACACTTTCGTCTTTGATGAGGACTTTACCAAGACCATGATCCGAATAGATCAGGTAACTTTTGATGATATAGAACGTATCCGAAAAATGATACGGGGCAGTGAAGACGAAAGCGACAGGGAAATTGATGCGTATCTGAAAAGTATCCTTCGTGTACCCTCCAGAATCACACATATCAATCCGCTACCCCAGTATTCAGAGAAGCGATTGCATAACCTTTTATTCAATGCTTCAAAACATCTGAGTTCCCCCATTGAAATATTGTTCACCTGTAATGCTTACAGGAAAGATACACCTACCCCAAAAGCGGCGGAGAATGTGTATTGCATAACCAGGAAAACACTCAGGGAAGATAAGAAGTTTATTGTACTCTCCGCTACAGCAGATGAAGAAGTGTGCCGGATGTTGTTTGGGGACAGATTGGAGTTTTTTGATTTTTCTGGGACGGAATTACAAGGACGGGTTATCTGCCATACCACGCCCAGTTATTCCAAGAGCCATATCAGCAGGAATGTAAACGGGTTCGTTGATGTGGTGATACAGCATCAGCAGAAGTATGGGTTTGACGGCATTATCACCCACAAGAAGTATGTAACGAAACGGGGGGATGATATGTATTTGGAAAATACAGCGAGTAAAGTGCCCGTGTTCGGAACCTTTGGTGGATTGCAAGGGTTGGATGCGTTTGGCGGCAAGAGTATTGGAGTGTTCGGAACGCCGTATGTGCCGGAATATGTGGTGAAGTTATGGGCAGCTGTATTGGGAATGGATGTGGGAGAGGATGATTTCGATTTTTTGGAACGGGTCGTGGAATGGAACGAGTTTGAAGTATATGTGCCGACATACTCGGATGATGCGAAGCTGCAGCGCATACAACTGTGGTTGGCTTACTCTGAAATAATACAGGCAGTGGGTCGTGCACGTCTTGTGAATCACGATATTGATGTTCACGTTTTTGCCAAACTACCTGTGTCCGGCGCAGCACTGGCGGCTTAAAGTGTTTTCTTGCCCTGGATGTGTCTGTATTGGCCTGTA
>JAGLCZ010000502.1 GCA_023145975.1 Candidatus Hydrogenedentota bacterium
TTTCCGTGCAATACTCGGCTCACTGTAGTACAGCCGATGTGCATCAGCCGCTAACCCATTTTGAATATAAGGGGTGTCATTCATAATACATTCCTCCAAAAAGAACGATAAATGTTAAAAACTATTTAGCGGCCTGAACCACTCCAAGCAAACGCTCAACGTCCGCATCCACTTTCGCAGCCAACTGAACAGCAGCGGCTTCGGCAGTTTCGATCACGGACGTAGAACTAAAGCTGTTGCCCATAATCTGTGTGGAAACACCGGCATCCGTCCAACTCTTGATTTCTGCATCAATAGCCTCACTGAATTTCTCAGTGTCCAATACGCCATCAGCAACAAACTGGGCGTAAGCAACGTGCGGAGTAACCTTCGCATGAAGGTGTTCCGGGACATCACTCTTAGCGAGTTTGGCAGAGAACAGCATATCTGCATCACGCCGAATCTCTTTTTCTGAACGAATAACCTCAGCTTTTTCAAACTTCGATACACTCGCGCTCAGAGTGGCAACAGTTTCTGCCGTAGCATCCCGCTCACTGGCGAAAGTAAGCTCTGCTGCACTTTTTCCATCCTCCACACCCTGCTCGTGTACTTCTTTGTATAAGTCAGGGTGCTCTTCCTTAAATTTAGTCAAATCCATAACGCTTTCCTCCAAAGAACTGTTAGTGTTTGTTTGTGAGTGATGGTCGCCGTCAGAAACCGTCTCACTGAATTTTTTACCAACCTCACATCCTTTCCCCAAAACTATTCCTTTGTTGAAAGCTGTTGCATTGGTATTGCTATCCCATCCGAACACACAAGCAGACATTTCTTTGAACTCACATTTCCGAAAAACCGTCCCCGGCCCCTTCAATGTAAATCCATTAACTTCCACTTCTGCATCCTTTTCTACCCGCTCAATCGACATCGGTTGAACGTATACAGAACTTTGATAAGGGAACCCTTTCTTGGAGTTCGACACAAAATCCCGACTTACATCATTATCTAAAAATACAGTGGTGTCTGGGTCAGCGACAATTCCTTGTTCCGTAACATTCGGTTTGCCGGTAAAAGCAATCTTCCTGTCAGTGTCGTGATTTTCCAAAATAGGAAACTTCTCAGCAGTGAAGGATACTCCATCCAAATCAATTGCCAAATCATCCCACCACCAGTGGTCTTTAATAATCCCACCAGAGTACCCCACCATATCTAATTGGACTTTTTCGTCTGCACCATCCTCCTGCGTAAATTTCAGCGCAATCTCTTTATCCGAGAACATCAACGCCGCCGCCGGGACAGTCACTTCTCCCATTTCCGAAAACATGGAGTTCGCTTTCAGTACCGCACGTTCCTCGCTGCCCGAAGCGCCCAACACTTCCAAACGATCAAACATTTCATTGGCAGTGTCTACCCATTGTGCCTGCTGCTCATCTGATAAGGCAATCGAACAAAACTTGGTAATATCCTGTACTGTAAACTTTATCATGGCTTGCTCCTATTCATCATCATCTTCTTTGGGTTCAACTTTTTTATTACTGGCATCACCGTCTTTTTTCTTAGAAGGCTCACCTTCCGCTTTTTCCTGCACTGACTCCGCATCCAGCGTATACAGTAATTCAGGGTATTTCTTTTTCTCCAATGCGTGAATCTGTCGCATCCTTCCATACATATTAATCCCAAGACGCTTTGCGATATACTCATTTGGAATACCCAATGTTTCTGTAACCGGCCCGTGTTTAGTTCCAAGTAATCCCTTCGTAATTCCCTCGAAATCAATTGTCTGGGAGGTCGGAAAGTCAATATCCACTAATTCATACGCGGGTTTCACAACTTTCTTAACCACCGGCTCTTCATTCTTAAACCCAATAACGTCATCCACACGATATTCAAACTTAAAGGGGGAAACAACAGAGCGAAGGAACAAGACAGCGTGCCAGAAGTCATATCGCAAGAATCGCTCAAAACTGGCAATCTCGTCCGATACTCTATCCGACATGGGTGCACGAGTGGCGTTAACAGACGAGAAAGAACCCTTTGAAGAACCAGTCATAACATCCCCCGGCTCGTTCAAACCGGAAGAAACCATCTCCAAAATGTCATTATCTTGGTCAGTAATCTTGGATAAGTTCGGATTTTTCACTTCAACGTCAATCCCCGGAGGAAGTATCAAACTGCTTCCGGGAGTCTTCTTTGCCATGATTCCGGTCTTCCGTTTCTCTTCATCTGACATATTTAGCCAGATTTTGAAGGATTTAGCGTCCGTAATCTTAAAAACCCAGACATACGCACCAGATGACTTTTTATGGTCAATCTCGTACTGTTTCAGGTTTTCGTAGTGATTTAGCCATTTAATGATGGTCACAAGATGGGAAATAACACTACGTTTAATGCCAAAACCCCTGTTCCATTGCACAATAAACTGATGAAAACCGCCCAATTTCTTATATTTAGCGGCATTTTTCTCCGGTTTTACAACGTCATTTGCTTTATATTTGGGATTTTTCTTCGCCAAAGCTGCTAATTCAGGATATTTTGCCACGTATATTGAAGGAATGAGACGTTTTTCGTCAATATCTTCCCGTGGAATGGTCACATTATAGAATAAAGGAAAATTAGACTTGGCAGGATGATAAATAATATCATCTGTAACAACATACTTGGAATCAATGAAATCCACCTCAACAAAACCGTCAGGATGCACACTCAGCAACAGCAAAAGCTCACAGTTGAAGATCGAGTGTCCAACATATCGGGGCCAGTTGTCATACAAACGATTGCGCCAATCAAAAGTGATCTCGCGCAGCACGGTATCTATTTCAGGAATTTCTGACGAACAAGCGAAGTCTTTCCCGGTGAGTCTGCCCACTTGTCCACGGACAGCAGTATTTAATTGCGGGTTTTCGTAGAATTTGTTCCAGACAGTTTTTTGTGCTTCACTGATATTCGCAGCGGTTGTATCTACTGTTCCTCCGCCAACACCATCTCCATCCAACTCCGAGGAAACAGAACTACCTCCAGTCTGCCACGGAACGGAAAACTGAATTGTCGAAAGAACCTCTTCCGGCATATCTTGGATGAACTGCGATATCTCGTTATGGTCAAGCCCCATATAAACTGTCCCCGTATCGTAAATCTGAATACAATATTTAATATTGACTTCTACCTATTTATGGAAGAATACACTATAGCTGTCCATTTGTCAAATATTTTAATAGTTTCCGAGAACTTCTTTATTTTGAAAAAGTGACCCGAACATATTTCCACTTTGTAAAGACAAACTTCTAAAATCTTCCGGCCCTAAATTCTTCCCACCGTACATCCCCCATCCCAAAGCATAAATACTATCATCCTGAATACCGCCTTTCTCTTTCTTCTCAGGAGAGCCAAACCAACGCCGATGCGTATTATGGTCAAACACGCCCAATTCTTCCCGCAACAAATCTGTCTCACCCTTTACGCCCATAACCGGTATTGGAGGGGACTTCAATAAACCCATATGCATTGTGGAGTACAGATGATTAAACGCTGCCCGCTGCCTTTCATAGTTTGGGTAGATTGGAGAGAAAGGAACATCCACATCTTCCGCCCACGTCGCCAAATCCCACAACCCGTAACGCTCCCCGCAAATCATGTCCAAGCCGTCATACATAATCAACGCCTCATCCAATTTTTTACGAATATCTGAAATAGGAGTTTTACTTTCCAGTATGTAAAAACCAATAATAAAATAAATAAATTTAGCTGCAACCATTTCCTTTTCATTCAAAATCATAAGTGACGGGTCAACTCGACTATTCGGCAAACCCTTCGCCAACAAAACCATCACAGAATTTGCACTACGTGTTTTCGCCAACGGGTCAGCCAAATCAATCCCAGCCAGTATTGCCCAATCAGTATTTAGCCTGTCCCCTAAATCAATTAACACATTCGGGGATACCATTTTAATATTACTATAATTATCTTCCAACGCATACATCTTGGACATAGGTGTAACTCGTTCCTTCTGTGCGTCCACCAATGAAAGCTGTTCCACCGCACCATCCGGCAAACGCTTCTGCGTCATTACCTCACTCATTGCTTTGTACTTTTCAATATTCTCATTAACGGAAACCATATCAAAATGATTCAACACCCGTCCATCAACGCCAAACTGCCCCATTTCATCAATCATACTTTGCGTAAACACCTGCGCCGAACCAGCAGACCAGACGTTTAGAAAGTACCGCGCAAAATCCGCCTCAAGAAACTTCGCCCGATAATCTTCCAATTGCGTTGTAGTCATAAAGGGATTCCAATAATGCTCCTGCACACCGGTATCACTAAACCGGTAACTGAAATACAGCGTCTTGGTTTTCTTCTGAACAAAGTTTTGATACAGTTTGTAAAGTATGTGAGATTTTTCAGAAACAGTGGAGTCAATTAATCCCAACGCATTTGGTATGTTTCTCATACTCCCATCCAACTGCGTAAAGAATTTCGGATTCCGCATATCAAACATTTCTGAAAAGGTGTAACCGGTAATGTTGGACACGATACCAGATGCAGTTGAGATTGGTTTGATGACTGAGCGAATTGTTCCGTCAGCATCTTTCAAACGTATTTCTTTATCCTGTACATTATTCCGCCCAATAGTTGCCAACAGGTTTGGACTATTCAGAATAATGTCACGTATCATATCGTAATGAACAAACTTCGTCTGGTCTTTACTATTTGCCCCTAACACAATTTGCTGTCTGGGCCAATTAAAGAACTTCCATAATTGGATAAGGACAACTAATAGACTTTTCCCTTCACCTCGCATCCAGCAGAGAACGATTAACCGGTACTTAAATCTCCCGTCAATCATTTCTAATGCTTCCATGCATACTTCTTTTTGTTTTTCCCAGATATGATTGTAAGCACGATTTGTTTCAGGATTACGATCGGTAGGCAGGTCTCGCATATATGTCCATACTGCAATGTCTTCCCCTTCGGGATAAATTGGAATACAAATGTGATCTTCTACCCAGTCACAAAACCCTTGTCCCCCGCCCCGGTATTTCTCACCAATAACTAAACTTGCTGCTGCACTACTTCCGCCAGCTTCCTCAGCGGATTGCGTAAGTCTCTTTGCCATTAGCTATACTCCACGTGCTTCTTTCTTAGCATTAATTTTATTCTGCGCTTCGTTATTCATCGCGTCATAAACATTATTGGAACGCTCCATATCATCTTCATCCAACTTGTGCAGTCCAATACTATGCCACATTTTCTCTACCACAGATATTTGTTCCCGAATGGCCCCCAGCAAAGGGTGCATACGCGGGTCTCCCTTCTCAGTAGTGTACAGTACAGAGTTGAGTCCCAGTTCTTCTATCTGTAACCGGCACAGTTGTCTGTATTGTGGCACCAGCCCCATACCTATACGGTAAAGCTGCGTCTCAGTCAAATCCTCTGCGTAGTTTCTAAAGATGATCTCTGTAACGCTTTCCAGATACCCACGCATTATTCCACAACGCGGCAGTTCCAGTTCCAGCCCGTTCTGTCTCTGTTCCAGTAATTCAGCTACTTCTTCTTTTCTTTGAAAAGTACAGTCCAAGTAAGCAGGACATAGAGGGCCAGTGCAATTAGGCACAGCGTCCCACGCAAAGTATTTTAACTGACCCTCTATATCACCTTTAACAATTGATTGACTGCCAATGCTTTTACGCACCAGTTTTGGTACATCCATATGACTCTCCCCGTAAGGCTAAGTATTCACGCTGCATTTCATCCCACGTCTTCACCCGACGCTGCCGGTAAATAAACTGCAACAGGCGATAAATAAAACAAATACCGCGTAACTTACATTTATCTTCCATCATCATCACCTCCCATTCCCATTTATCTTCCATTAACTTTCTTCCTCTTTATGGATGGTATTATAACAGTATCATCCATATTTGTCAAATCCACCACATATTCTACCGTCCATAAACCCTTTTCCCCCACCTTTTCCTAAAAACCCCTTTTTCACAACTACACGTTTTCCTTAACTAAACTCAGGATTATTGCATAGGGGTATCCGTGTTTTCCTGTAGACTACTTTTTTACCCTCCAATTACCCCCCGGATATATAACTTTTACCTGTACAGATTATTGATTTGGTATAATAACTTGGATAATAGTTATAGTTGGATAGTAATTATAATAAGAGAGGGAGGGAGAGAGTAGTAATATATAATAACTTGGATAGTAA
>JAGLCZ010000503.1 GCA_023145975.1 Candidatus Hydrogenedentota bacterium
TGTCCAGAGGTAACTCCTGCCAGTTCTATGGTTATGCCATTTTTATGGGGGATTTGCTGGAATACCTGTGCTGTGAAATCTCCGGCAAATCCTGTTCCACTGATAGTTACCTGCAATGAGTTTTCATTAGTTAGCTTCTTCACAGTTCTTATCTCCAAAGGATTATTCATGTATCCAGTAGTTGTATTTGGTTTTCATGGACTAATGCCTGTACGCACAGTGCCCTGTTTTTTTTGTTTTTAGGAATTACTTTACAGAGCATAAAATCTGCCTTCTCACCTTTTTTTGGGGGCCAACTGGCGGCGGGAATATTGAAAAGGCTTCTGGGCAGGATTGACGCTGCTTCAAAAGCTTGCATCAATGTGTGGTCTGTGTGTTGGTATATATTCCATACCCCCTGTAATAGCATGAGACTGCTTCCTGCAAGTAACTCGGTACCGGCGAGGCATACCCGTCCGCTTCGTTTCATTTCCACGTCTGCACCGAACATTTGGTACCGTCCTGCTTTCATTCCGGAGAGAAAGACGCTGTCGGAGGTAATAATGCTCCGTTGTATACCTTTTGCCCGTGTAAATACATGTAACGCCGGGGGGGGGATATGTTCTAAGTCAGCAATAAAAGAAGCATAGAGACGGTCGTCTGCCAATTGCGGCCACAGAATATTTTGATGTCGATGGATTTGTGGCGTCATGCCATTTCCAAGATGAGTGCAAAGTCGTGCTCCTGCACGTACGGCATTTTCTATATGGTGGATATTTGCATCATGATGTCCCAATGCTACCAGGGTGCCCCGCCGGGTTGCCGCACGGATAAGAGCCGTAGCCCCCGGCAATTCAGGTGCCAGCGTTATGTAGGTTATTTTTTTATTGGCTGCCTGATACAGGCGGTTGAAGGCGGATATAGAAGGAGGAATTACATGTGCCGGCGGGTGCGCACCCCGTGGTCCATCCTGTGGTGATATGTGTGGACCTTCTAAATGAATTCCCGGGATATGTTTTGCCAGAAAGGGATCGGTAAGTGCTTCTGCCAGTATTCGGCACCGATG
>JAGLCZ010000504.1 GCA_023145975.1 Candidatus Hydrogenedentota bacterium
CCCAGAAAACTGTATACCTTGTTCTCCGGATTCGCACGGACAGAACAGGTGTTCACCAGAATCAGGTCCGCTGTATCCGGCGTATCCGTGGGGCTATACCCCAGCGCATCAAGCATGAACAACATCCGTTGCGAATCATGCTCGTTCATCTGGCAGCCATAGGTTTTTATGTAAACACGTTTGCTCATTGCTTTTCTTTTCTGAAAGATATGCCCCGTTCCCACTGTATAGTATAAAGCATGTACCCGCCCTGACGCATCCATATTGAAGTTATCATTCCATCTGTAGCACAATTGCACAATGGTTCCGCGACTTGTTCCCAGTTACACTTGAAAACGCACTGAACAGGTAGACAACGTTAAAGGAATGATAATGATGAACAACATCGAAATTATTGATGCTGCACGTAACCCTTTCGGGATGCCATGCTGGATTAAGCAGGGATATAAACTAACTTCACATCGACAGCAACAACTGAAGAAGCTATTTGGGAAAACGCAAGGCGATATATTCAGCAGTAACGTTAATGCGTATAGATATCCTGCTTTTGTCGGAATTCGGTGGGGATATGCTGAATTACAAGGTGGAATACTTGTACCCACAAATAAATGGAAACGCTCGCGTTTTTGAGGGAGCTGCTGAACGTTATGCTCAACAGTTGAAGCAATAAACTAAACAGTGTATTTATACTTCTAAATCTCCCCTATTATCGAAAAGAATATTTCATCACAGTTCCCCTAGGGATTTGGATTCGACTTGAAGTTTATGGTTTTCAAGTTGGCTAAGTATCCCCAAATGCCCTCCCGCAAGCAGAACTGTGTCATCTTCCCAGAATTTCCCTTCTCTTTTAAGGATTATTTGCATTCCTTGTACATTCCACTCTACCTCATCAGAGTTAAAAACGATATTTTCTTTCCCCTCTCCGTACTTTTGAGTAATCTTCTGTTTTAATACTGTGAACAGACGCTTACATTTATCTTCGTCGCTACCAAAATAAACAACAACTAGATACAGCCTTCCTTGCCAGAATTGTAAAGATGTATAATCTGCACCTAATAGTTTGTTATTGCCAAAATATATAATATTGCACTCTTCTGCCTGATTTCCGATTCTTTCTTTAAACTGTGTATGTTGCTCGCCGTGTTCTATTGTGCGTATTGCCTCTTCAATAGAACAGCCAAACGTAAAATCCAAAAATGGTTCTGATGACACTTGTTCAACACTTTGCTCTTCAGAACTTTGCTGAGAATGATGCGTAGAATCCAGAAGTACTTCTGATGATATCATTTCACCCCTTGGGTAACTTAAGGTAATCCCCTCTAAGATAACAGCAAAAATAAAACAAAGTCCGCAGATGGTAGCAGCAGTGATACGCCAAACTAAAGTAAGTTTGAAAAACTTACAGTTGTAAGCATACTCTGGGGTAGATTTTATAAAAATAGGTGTAATCATCAGACCAACGCCAATGATAAGAACCACCCATCCTCCGCCAAAAACAAACTGCTTTAATATAATTATGTGCCTCATGAATGTAAGAGTCAGCATTCCTATACAACTCAAACTAGTAAAAAAAAGAAGAGTGTCTTTCCGGAGAAGGATAGCTATGAAAGAGAATACGATAAATATGAGAGTAACTCCACTTCCAGTTCCACTCTGAAAATAATTCATGCTTCCCATAAAAGGCATATCTACTATAGGTAGGAAAAGACCTAGAAAAAAGATGACCGTTCCGACAATTCCTGTAATTTGACGAACACCAAACTTTTCGTGAGGAGGCGATAATGCAACCTTGTCAAAGATGCGAAAAAAACATCTCTCCAGATCAACATACCAATTATATCTTTTATATTTATACCCATGACTATCTTCTCCAGAAAGATCTTTTTTTCGTTCATTATTCACACTCACCGTATCAGAAACAGCAGGACTATCTATTTTCGAAGTCATTGATTCTGTTGTTAAAGCGGTAAATATTTTTCCACAACGCTTACATCGCCCTTTGGTACCAACATGCTTGGCTGACACCTGAAGTTGTTTACCGCAATATGGGCAATCTATTTTCAACATTATTACATCCTCTGCATTTTTTCGTTCAAGCACATATCTTATTTCGGCTCGTTCCTAAATCGTACTTAGGAATGAGCTGCATATGTAAACACGTTTGCTCATTGCTTTTCTTTTCTGAAGGATATGCCCCGTTCTTGCTGCATAGTATAAAGCATGTGCCCGCCCTGACGCATCCGCCTGTCTATCCGTCATTGCGAATGCGTCCGTCATTGCGAGCGCCTGACCCGCTTCGCAGGTGATATGATGAAGAAACGTGAGAAGTTGTTTCTTAGGAGGTAACGGAGCAATCTCATTTCCACTCAAGCCGTTGCGTAACATCAGATTGCTTCGTTACCTCGCAATGACGATGTGAAAATGACGAGGCTATG
>JAGLCZ010000505.1 GCA_023145975.1 Candidatus Hydrogenedentota bacterium
GCCCGCTGACCCCAACCTGACCACCAGGGCAATCGCATCTAAATTCGTAGTAGTTTCATAAGGTAGTTGTGATTCCATGCTGCTTTTAGCCTTCTGCCTTGTATCCCCACCTTTGCTTTTGTATCCTTTTTTAGTATTGCGAGAGCCAAACGTCGTATACGGGAAAAGTTTTCTGCGGCATTTCCCTTGCGAATACGACACAGGTCCTCCCCAAAAACTACGTCCAGGGTCCAATGCAATTCGTTTTCAATACTCCAGTGCTGACGAATGATTTGAGCGGATTCTTTTACAGATTTCTGTCCAGAAGCGATAAAGTGTCTTCTTTCCGTTGAGGTGTTTCCGTTTATCGTTCGTTTGCTCTCTACTGCAATGATTGCATTGAGACCTGCCCATTTTTTAATATCTCGTAACCAATTGACGTCTTTGGAAAGCCAAACGGTACGTTCCTCAATACGGCCGTGTCCTTTTTCGATGCTGTGACAATATTCCAGTTCTGCATCAAATCCTCGCACAAGAACATCATCAAAGAATTCGGAAACTTCCTCGTGAAGGGTTCCTTGATTGCCTTTGAGGGCAAGAATATAGTCAGCATCGGCGCTCACAATTTTTTGAGCAATAGCAGTCTGACAACCCATAGCATCTATGGTTATCGTGGCACCCTTGAGTTCAAGTAAGTCAAGTAATTGAGGGATGGCAGTGATTTCGTTGGACTTTTCTGCTACTTTTATCTGTCCAAAGGATGTATGGTTTTCATAAACCCATGCCGTTACCATGTGAATGGCATTTTTTTCTGCGGCCTTATCAAAACTACGCCGTAGCGTTTTGCCGTCCATGGCAATATGCTTGCCAGCGGATTCACCAGCGAAATCACGCACAAATGCCCTTAGGGATTGCTCCACTGCGCTGGGATCGAGCACAGCAAAGATACGCCCAAAGGTGTCATGCGATGGGATCCCATAGCGCAGGACGAGGAACTGGCGCAGCCATTTTTCGTTGGCTTTACCATACTCTTCTATATGGGTCCAGTGTTCGGCACCACATAAGACCGCGCATAAGGCAATAAAAAGTACGTTGGGCAATTTGTGCCAGAGCGTACGGTTTACACGCGGGTCAGGGATAAGTTCAAAATAATCGATCAGGTTTTTGGCGTCCATTGTTTTCTCCAGTTTGGTTTTGACTTTAGGATATAGATATCTATATCATAGTCGGCATGAAAACATCAAGTAGAGCAAATAAATTATTGAAGGAAATGGCGAGTATTGAGCGGATGGAACGGGGAAAACTATGCCGTATGGCGGGGCGATCCCACTACAATTTGCAGGCCTGGAGAAAAGGAAAGAATGAAGTACGCTATGTTCGACAAGAAGAAGTGGAAACGCTACAAGAAGCAATTGATGGGTACAATCTTTTTATGACCCTTGCCCAACAGTATGCAGATCTGATTATTACAAGGACGCGTCGTAATCATAAAAGACGCTTCTCCCCCAAGAATAATAGAAAAAATAAAATCCAAGATAAACCTAAAATAGGTCAAAATGGAATTTAGATGCGATTGCCCTGACAAAAACGACCCCACCCGAATGCACGGGTGAGGTCGTCCTATATAATAACCGTCCTCTTGTCTATGCTTGGAACGGGGTAGTCAAGTTCGCGGAAACAAAATCCCAGTTCACTGCACCCCAAAATCCTTCCACAAACTTTGGACGTGCATTCCGATAATCCACATAATACGCATGTTCCCACACATCCAGTGTCAAAAGCGGCTCGGCACCATGTTTGAGCGGGGTATCGGCATTGCTCAGCTGCATAATAACCAGTTTTCCTGCCGAATCAAGGGCAAGCCATGCCCAACCGCTCCCGAAAAGTTTGGCGGCTGCCGTAGAAAACTGTTCTTTGAACTGATCAAATGATCCAAAATCGCGTTCTATACGTGCCAGAAGATCGCCTGTGGGCAATCCGCCGCCAGATGGTGAAAGACACTGCCAAAAGAAACTGTGATTCCAAGCCTGCGCAGCGTTGTTAAAAACCCCGCCCTCTGCCTTCACGACTACTTCTTTCAGAGGCAGCTCTGCTTCGGGTTTGCCTTCCAGCAACCCGTTCAGATTCGTAAAATAAGCGGCATGATGTTTTCCGTAATGGTAAGACATCTGTTCTTCTGAGAGGTAGGGTGCCAAAGCGTTCAACGCATAGGGTAGTTCAGGTTGTTTAAAACTCATCGGGTTCTCCTTCCAAGGCCATTGGATGTTCCAGTCAAAATCATTTACAGAATACACAACCACATAACGCATGTATTCTTTCTCATCAAACACAAGAAATC
>JAGLCZ010000506.1 GCA_023145975.1 Candidatus Hydrogenedentota bacterium
GCGGACGTATTTTGTAGGGGCGGACCTGTGTGTCCGCCCGAGAATGATTTTGCAGCAATCTGGATAGCAGTAGGGTGAGGGAAAATGAATCAAATCCTTCTTTATTGCCCCTACACACAGATATGCTACACTGGCATACGTTGTACTGCAGAAACGAAAAATACTCCCGAAAGAACAAGAAATGAAAACAATCGCTTCGCCATGCTGAATATCCAAATGTTTCAGGGCTGGAATCTGACCCTCAAAAATTTCCTGCTGCCCATGTATTGTCGTGAATGCGGGGAGCGCCTGTTAACAGAAGAAAACTGCTTTTTCTGTCCCGACTGCTGGGAAAGCAGCCCGCGTATCGAGCGGCCTTTCTGCACAGGTTGCGGCAAACCACACCAGCGCATGGTTGGATTGGGTGCGTTGTCGAATTATCCTTGTGCTGACTGCCGTGAAGCTCCAAATCGTTTTATACGACGTACTTTTGGGGCAGCGTATTATGACGGCACAATAAGTGCCGCTATCCGGATTTTCAAATTTCAGAAAAAGAGGTCTCTCAAGAATCCTCTTGCTGCACTTATGCTTGACTTTGCTTTCCAGGAAATGAATGAAGAACACTACGACTTTCTGGTGCCGGTACCCCTGTATCGCACACGATTACGTGAACGCGGTTTTAATCAGTCCCTGGAACTAACAGAGCTATTACTGGAGGCATTTCCCGAAGCGATTCTTGATGAATCCTTGGTACGGATACGCCCCACCCCGGCACAAAGTAGTCTCGTAAGTAGTGAGCGTGCCCGGAATGTACGCGGTGCTTTTGCCGTGAAAGGTGACTTGTGTAAAGGAAAGCGTATACTGCTTATCGACGATGTTATTACAACAGGCGAAACGACCACCGAATGTGCCCGTGCCTTGAAACGGGCAGGTGCCCTGTCTGTTGACGCCTTTGCTGCAGCATTAGCCTGCCCTGTTCCCCGTTTTGATCTGTAACCGTTTTTTTACGAAGCGGGGCTGTTTTTGTTATACTGACAGAGTTGCCCGAGTTTTGCCTTGTTACCAACCAACGCAGGAGATTTTTTTTTCGATGTCAAAAACCTTTATGACGATAAGTATCGCAGCCCTTCTTTTTGTAGCCCTGGGCGCCGCCGCCGATTTGAATGGAAGCCGGATTCTGTTAAAATCAGGAGAACAAGACGGGGTGAATGTGCCCGTAGAGATTGCCGTTGAAACAGATGAAGCGCCTGCTATGATCAGCGTGGTCTGTTCCGATACCGGCAAAAAATACCCTGCAACGTTACGTAATGGCAAACTAACATTTCTGATGGATACATTACCTGCCAATACAGAAAAAACACTTTCCATTGTCGTATCTGAACGTCCTAAAGACAGTGCGCCGCGCGTTCTTATCAGTAAACAATCTGATGAAGATATTCTCGACGTTCTCATAGACGGTGTTCATTTTACGAGCTATCATTACGGCAGCCAATGGCGCAAGCCCTTCCTGTGGCCTCTTAACAGTGAGGGAGGCATTGGAGTTACCCGTGATTATCCCATGGATCGAAAAAGCACCCCGAAATTTGCCCGTGATCATCCCCACCACAAATCCTTCTGGAGCGCCTATGGCAAAGTAAACGGAACAGATTTCTGGGGTGAAGGTTCCAGTGCCGGCAATCAAATCAGCGGTGAAGTTACCTTCGGATCCGGCGATGGGTATGGATGGATTCGCGCTGCAAATGTATGGAAAGACAAAGACGGCAATCCGAAAATTAATGAAAATCGGGAATACCGGTTTTATGCGACACCGGAAAATGCACGCATCTTTGATGCTTCCGTCACCTTTTCCGCGGAATATGGTGAGGTTTTGTTTAGTGATACCAAGGAAGGCGGGATTGTCAGTGTGCGCATGCACCCGGATCTCTGTTACACCCATGCCATTATTACCAATGCCCTTGGAGATGTAGGAGAAGCCAATACCTGGGGCAAGCCGTCACCATGGTGTGACTACTCCGGTGAGCTCCCTGAAGCGGGTACACGCGGAATAACTATTTTTGATCACCCCGGCAATTTACGGCATCCGAGCAGCTGGCATGTACGCAAATATGGACTGATGGGCGCAAATGCTTTTGGGTATTCCCATTTTTCGGGAAAAGAATATAATAAAGGGCTGATGCCGGAAAATGGGGACTATACTATTGCCGCCAACGATACATTAACCTTTACATACCGCATGTACGTACATACAGGCAATGTTGAAGAGGCGGATACGGCAGGACGCTATGCCGATTATGCAGCCCCGCCGAAAGTATCTCTGGACAAGTAATTTACAAATATTATCTCCCTTCTACAAGGGCGAGTCAATCGCGGTGTCGCATTTGCGGCATCGCGTTCTTTTTATATGCAGACAGAAAAATAAGCCCTGCCTCAAAATCCAGAATTGGCATTTTGCGGAAATACTGTTATACTTACTATAGTGTTGAGTGGTTTCCGACGAAGTATTTTGC
>JAGLCZ010000507.1 GCA_023145975.1 Candidatus Hydrogenedentota bacterium
GTTTAAGATAACGACCCAGTCCCTGTACAACATGCGGATAAGTAAAGCAATTCCATTGATCGCTGCCGGATATTTCGTACAGGTCCGGAACCGTTGGAGACACTCCGTCTGCTTCGGTGTTATTTCCAATATAGGTATTAATACCGCCATAATAAGAAATAAGTACAAATTCGCCGGAAACAGCATAGTTACGTATCAGGGCCGGGGCGAGTGTTAATATACAGGCAATAATAAAAACCCCACACCGTACAATAGATTTTGAAGATGTGCCATATCGTTTATACCCGATATAAAAAATCCACAGTGTAAAAAATACTCCAGTGAGCAATACATTAGGACGCAGCAAGACACCTGCTCCCAAAGTAATTCCCGCAAGAACAAGGAGAAAAATGTGATTTCGTTCTTCCCACCGCAAGAGGATCAGAACGGTGGAAAGAGAAAGGAATACCTCCCACACGGGTGAATTTAGTTCGCCCTCGAAATACACTGCTGCCCAATACACCGAGAGCAAAAATGCAGCGGCAATACCCGCTTGTGCATTGAACAGACGTTTAGTTAGGAAAAACACCAATATAATATTGATAAGCCCTACTAATAACTGCACGATACGGGGAATAACATAGCTGCCATTACTTAGATAATACAGTGCAGCCAACAGCCAGGGATAGCCCGGTGGTCTGCCATAGGGCGTGGTTCTGATCTGTGGGTCATCCGCATGGGGAGGAGGGGACCAGTCAGACGTAACCAGTGCCCGTGCCCAGTAGTCGTTCAATTGTGGGTCAAGTACCGGCGAATCAAAATCAGGCGCTCCCGCATTTATCATCAGGTAGGAAAGTCTAATCGCCAGTCCGATAAACAAGACAATGGCAAGGGCAATAGTGACACCCTGTCCTTTATGGGCATTTAATATCATCGGTATCCAAGTATTATCGCTCCAATGCCTAGTTCATTCCAAACGTCGGATTACACTACTTGCCAGTTAGTTTTACAACGAATCTATTTTCACCTTTTTTCAAATTATAACGGAGAAAAAGCAATTCATGGGGAAGTACTTTTCCTTCAATAAGTCCCGGTGCATCGCCCAGCTGGTAGAGACTGTAGTCGCCCCAAAGCACCATGCCGTAGGGAGTATCGCTATCACTGAATACACTGATTTCGATTTCGCGATTCCAGGTAAAGCGGGTATCCCGGATAAGTTTAGGGCGGGGTATTATGGGTTCTGCATAATATTCCCCGGATTTCCAGGAACGATTGTAATTACGCAATACCATCGGTTGTACCTGACCGTCAATGAATGCCATCTGCACATCCCGGTCGTAATACAGGAATGTTTTTGGCCAAGGTCCAGGGCATGTATTCCAGATAAAATCAGGGTTGGGACGTTCTGTTGGAATATCTTCCCAAAGCATGTATGAGGAAGGTGTGTGCGTGTAGGTATCCCGGTATAGTTTTGCTGCTTCCCCCAAGGTCATCATTGTTGCGTAGGGTTTGATATGTTTCACAAACTCTTCCAGCATTATGATTGATTCCTGGATGTCTTCGTCGGTGTAGCAACGCCATCCGTCTGCGATTTCCATTTCATGCGCTTCTTGTTGCTGAGTGAGAAATACATGTTGATTGTAGCGGGTATTGCGAATGTAGGTGTCTGCCATCGCTTTCCAATAATCAATGTTTTCCCAGGAACAAATACTGCCCCGTGCCACATCGTTCGGATCGGTGGAGTACAGACAGGGATTACCGCTATGGAAAGATTTGAGCAAGTCGCGGGCAGTCCATTCAAAGGCAACTGCACTCTGCTTCTTTGCCGGGCGCAACCGGTCTTCAGAATGCATGTAATACGCGCCCCAGGGACATCCACGATCAGTAATATCGTCGACTGCAATCTGTTCCACACAGAATCCCCACAATCCTTCAATCCCCAGTTCGTTGCATATACGTACTATATCCGGATCGGTGTGACCAGAGGCCACAGTGCATTCTGCCCACGGAAGTGCCTGTTGTATTGCTGTGCGATACCCGGCAAGCCGCTCCAGTTTTTTTTCATACGAAGGGGATTCATCCACTGTAGTGATTGACAACTCAGGGGGGGCTATAGCAACATCATCGCCATACTGATCATGCCATTGACTAAGCTCTTTGGCAGCGACACGGGCTGAATCAGGACTTACCATCCAGGTAATAGGTACGCCATGGGGATGCAGTGTGTCAGCCAGGCGTTGCATACCTGTTAATGC
>JAGLCZ010000508.1 GCA_023145975.1 Candidatus Hydrogenedentota bacterium
TCCGTTTCAGCACGTAGTGACATCCAGATACCGACATCGGAGTCTTTTTCTTTCGTGCCGGCAAACCATGCAGCAACAAGAGTACCGTTGTTTGCCTGAGTAATGGTGCTGGCATGGCATTGGGCAAAGGGCTGGTCCCCCTCAAAAACAAAAGAGACGCTACCTGCTGCATCTAGAACACGTTTGTTGAAAACATCGGCAGATAATGAGGCTGTGTCATTGAGTGTGGACGGGACTGTCATGGTATTCTCCGTAGCCGCAGGCGGCTTTTCGTCGGTGGGCAGCGGCTTATGTTCGGTTTTAGGCTGGTGCGTACATGCACTTAACGCTGCGAGTAATAGACTAAGCATTATATACGGTTTGTAGAACATGATATTCTCCTGCTGCTGAGTTGTCGTTACTGTTTCCTAAGGGGAATAAAGTATCCCCGAAATAGGGAAAGCATACGCAAGTGACTATACGCGTTGCAACTCATTGTCAAAATTTATACGTGATATACTTGCAATGACAGGGGCAACCGTCTTAAAATATAGGGCATAGTAGTCGGGCATTTGATCTTGCCCCTTTATCAGATAATTACCAAGGAGATACCTATTCATGAAGATTGATTTTGGCGGCGTGTTAGAAGAAGTAATTACACGCAAAGAATTTTCTATGGCCAAGGCGAAAAAAGTACTTAAAAAAGAGACCATTGCAATAATTGGCTATGGTGTTCAAGGTCCTGCTCAGGGACTGAATATGCGCGACAACGGTTTTAATGTTATTGTCGGGCAGGCAAAAGAATTTAAGCGGGACTGGAATCGTGCCGTTAAGGATGGTTGGAAGCCGGGCAAGGACCTCTTCACCATCGAAGAAGCGTGCGAACGTGCTACGATTATCCAGATGCTTGTTAGCGACAGTGCACAAAAGAAAATTTGGCCTACGGTCAAAAAACGCCTTGATCCGGGTGATGCGCTGTATTTTTCTCATGGCTTCAGTATTACGTATCAAAAGCTTACCAAGGTGCTTCCCCCCGAAAATGTGGATGTTATTATGGTGGCGCCCAAAGGTTCGGGAACTTCTGTACGTCGTAATTTTCTGAATGGCTCAGGTATTAATTCGAGTTTTGCTGTAGCGCAGGATTACACGGGACATGCAAAAGAACGTGCTATGGCTATCGGTATCGGCATTGGTTCCGGTTATTTATTTCCGACCACTTTTGAAAACGAAGTGTTCAGTGATTTGACGGGTGAACGGGGCGT
>JAGLCZ010000509.1 GCA_023145975.1 Candidatus Hydrogenedentota bacterium
GTACGCGGTGTTGTACGATTTTTATAATCATCATAGAAAAAATCTTTGTAAAAGTCCCGATCCGACCATTGCTCCACTTCCATACGCAATGCCAGATCCTTATTGAGATCGTAGCGGTGTCGCCACAGTCCGTACCCACGCTCTTTGGTAGTATAGAGTAAATGCGCATCCCCTTTAGTACGATATAAACGGGAAGAAGGCTTGTTATAGAAATCGTAATATAAATCGCTTCCCGCTCCAATGCCCTGCTTGGAGGTCGGCATAATACGGGGCCCCACCGATACTTCCGGTGTGACCTCGAACAACATACCCACATTAGCAAAATACCCGAGATCAGCACGACGACCGCTGTCAAAATCGAGGGACCAGGGCTGATCTTTTCCCCCCTTCCATAAAGGCATGTAAATTGGCGTCTTGTAATTTCCCAGCTGCAGGCGTGTCTTTTTAGCAGATACCACCTCACCTTTACGAATGATCATTTCATCCACATGAATACGATAATGGGGTACTTCACGGGGACACGTGGTGAACCAGGCGTTTTTAATAATGGCGTTATCTTCTCCCAGTAACTGCACATGCTCCGCATTATAGAAAAAGACCGCTGCCATCCCGTGAGCATTACGCAGTTCCCCGGTCTGAGTGGAAAAGTCATAATCCACATAATCAGCATACAAAGTACGGGTGGGTTCCATAACTTCCAGGCGCTCCGCCAGCAAACGCCCCATACTCAGCCGACGTCTGGCAAACACCGCCTCCGTCGGGGAGGGTTCAAGAATAAAAGTGCTTTCCACCATTTCCAATTCCGGGGCAAAATACTCCAGCGATGAAGCACGTAACTGCGAATTATCCTGTCTCACAAACACATTACCTGATGCCTTATAGCTGCCCGCTTTTTCAGCATAGCGAAACTCATCGGAATTGAATAACATCTCACCCAAGCGCAAACGCACATTACTGTGCAGCACGGTCTCCCCCGTTTTCAGGTCGGCAACCATGGTATCTGCTTCAAGGTCGCGTAAGGGCTCCGTCCAGTCCGGTGCCTTAAAACCAAGTCCGGATTCGCCAAACTCGACGGGGCGCATAACAGCGTCCCGAATAGCACGCCGGTTCATGCCTTCCAGGGGGTTGGGCGAAGGTTTCAAGCCGGGACGCGGTGCACGTTTCGCTCCCGTTTGCATCGGCTGCTTACGATAGGGAGTATTTGTTGTTGTTCCATCCGCAACCGATTCAGCATCCTCAATATGTACTTCCGCTTCTGCAGCAGATTGGAGGGTATCATTTTCTGCAAGGATACGCACTTCGCCGTTGCGTGTCTCCATAGTCTCACGAAGCACGGTAATAGCCGACGTAAAATTGCGACGATCCTCTTCGCGATCATGACGGAAGATATCCTCACCCCTTTTCATTCCCACCGTTGCCATATCTTCGCTGCCCACTGCAGCAAAAACTGACCCCGAAAATAAAAATGTCATCACAACGGTAAGTGTCACTATAAAACAATATTTCATACTATATTCCCAAAATAAGATTAACTACGGGGCATCAAAAACCAGAAAGTGGCAATCTGCCCCGAACTATTTGTTTTCTGTCTGTCTTCTACTTTAACTACGTCCTTTTTTTTGGACGCAGGAACCGCAGGAGGTTCCAACGCTGCATCCTTTTCCTCTACGCGAACGACCATCTTTCCTTCCGTATCATATTCCCAATGGGGTTCACTATTCTGTTCAGGCTGCGCCGCCGCAGACACCTTATCCGACTTCGATGATACGGGT
>JAGLCZ010000051.1 GCA_023145975.1 Candidatus Hydrogenedentota bacterium
TCTCTAGTCCAGTTCAAATTCTTCGCGCCAGTCATCCTCTTCTTTCCAGGGTTCCTGCTCGGTTTTATCAAGGAGAAAAGAACCCATACACAGGTAGTCCATCTTCGTGCGCATGAAACAGGTATAGGATTCCACCGGCGTACAAACAATAGGTTCACCGCGCACATTGAAAGAAGTGTTAATCACAACAGGGCATCCTGTTTTTTCATAAAAGGCCTTCACCAGTTCATAGTACACAGGATGATCCTGGCTGTTGACCGTTTGTACCCGCGCAGAATTATCCACATGGGTGACAGCAGGCATATCGGAACGAATCACACGCAGTTTATCAAAGCCCTGCATTTGTTTTTCTTCTTCCGTCAAGTCCCGCAACCGTTCCGGCAGCACATCCGCCACCAACAACATATACGGGCTTTCATCACCGCGTAAATCAAAACATTCGTCGGCATGTTCCGCCAACACCGTAGGCGCAAAGGGGCGAAAGGATTCGCGAAATTTTATTTTCAAGTTCAATACAGACTGCATCTCACGGGAACGGGGATCGCCCAGGATACTACGTGCACCCAATGCTCGCGGTCCAAACTCCATACGCCCCTGATGCCATCCCACCACTTTTTCACTGCTGATAATATCCGCTACTACACCGGGCAATGCTTCCCGGCTAAGTTTACGATAGGGTATTTTTTCTGCATCCAAAAACTTCTGTATTTCTTCATCAGAAAAAGCGGGGCCAAGATAAGTAGCCTTCTGACGATGCGCATCTGCAACCCGCGGCTTATCGAGAAGATGATGCCACGCAAAAAGTGCCGCACCCAGCGCATTTCCAGCATCTCCAGCACAAGGCTGTATCCAAATATTTTCAAAGGGACCTTCACGCAGCAGCTTCCCGTTTGCCACACAATTCAATGCTACCCCGCCTGCCAATACTAAATTTTTCATCCCCGTTTCTTTATGCACATGGCGTGCAATATTCAGAATCACCTCTTCGGTAACCACCTGAATACTACGTGCTAAATCCATCTCCCGCTGCGTAATTTTTGATTCGGGCCTACGTTCGGGACTTCCAAAAAGAGAGGCGAAACGCCGATTCGTCATGCGTAGTCCAGCGCAATAATCAAAGTAACGCATATTCAATCGGAACGATCCGTCCTCACGAATATCTATCAATTCACGCTTGATGATATCCACATACTTCGCTTCGCCATAGGGTGCCAGCCCCATGAGTTTATATTCACCGCTATTGACTCTGAACCCGGTAAAATAGGTAAAAGCAGAATACAGCAACCCAAGGGAATGAGGAAAATTAATCTCTTTCTGGATCTGTATTTTGTTGCCTTCTCCCACGCCGTAGGTAGTAGTAGCCCATTCCCCCACGCCGTCTACCGTAATAATAGCCGCCTGCTCGAAAGGGCTCGGGAAAAATGCAGAAGAGGCATGAGACAAATGATGAGTGGAAAAAAGCATCTCCCCTTTATACCCCAGTTCTCTGCGAATCGTGTTACGGGCAAACATCTTTTCTTTGAGCCAAGACGGCATTTGCGAAATAAATGATCGGTATCCATGCGGTGCCATGGTAAGATAGGTAAGCAGAAGGCGCTCAAATTTGACCAACGGCTTATCATAAAAAGCAACGTAGTCCACCTGGTTAATATCCAAACCGCCTTCATCCAGACAATAGGCAATAGCACGGTTGGGAAAGCCCGGGTCATGTTTTTTACGGGTGAACCGCTCTTCCTGTGCCGCAGCGACAATATCGCCGTCCTGAACGAGGCACGCTGCGCTGTCATGATAAAAAGAGGA
>JAGLCZ010000510.1 GCA_023145975.1 Candidatus Hydrogenedentota bacterium
CCGTTGCGCAGTCGCAAAGAAAGAGCGGGCGCATCCTGTATGTCAACCATTCCAAAACGGGTGGGCACAAAAGCACCGCTTTCACTGTCGTACGAAGTAAAAATATCCGGAACGCAAAAGGCCAGGGTAATGAAGAAACCGATGAGCAACACAATAAACTGGTATACATCGGTATGGATGACCGCCAACAGACCGCCGGCTGTGCTGTAGATAACCACCATGGAACCACCGATGATGATGGCCAGACGCAATACCAGTTCAACATTTGCGAATTGCGGCATGATGGCGGACATGACGCTGCCAAATGCCGCCATCTGCGCCGCTACAATAAATACGGAGAACAGCAGCGACAACAGAAATGCCACAAATCGCGGCCCTTCCCCGAAGCGATGGCCGAAATAACCGGCAGCAGTGTAGAGTTCCGCTTCTCGAAAGCGGGGTGCGACCACAAGTCCGGCAAAAATAAAGTGGGCGTACAAACCGCACGATACGACCAGCATGAGCATCCCCCATTCGTAAGTGCGCGCAATTGCCCCTATGGATGCACCGCCGCCGATAACGGTTGCACCCATGGTGCAAAAAAGGAAAAACCAGCCCATGTTGCGGCCTGCCACCAGAAAATCATCAACATTCTCAACTTTTCGGACTTTTGAGACGCCTTTGATGAATACAAACGCCATATACGCTGTGATAATAGCCCACAGTATCCAGTTATTCGACACAAGAAATCCTTTCGTTTAGCATGAAGGCGGATAGTAGACAAGAATTTTCAGGGTGTTTTGTAGAAGGAGCAAAGCGTAGGAAGGACGCTTCCGACAATGGGGAAGATTGCCGGTGATGGTTATGAGTATCGCCAAACTGTGCCGCTCTGGACAACATGATTCCTGAAAGAAAAAGCATATCGGGATAGTACCGTATAGTCGTGTATCTATTCAATGCGCAGGAAATATTTGCGCCTTTGATTCCTGAACCCGTATACTTTCCCCGTTATTATTGGCAAACAAAGGAACTATTATGACTTTCCCCGAAATGTTACAGCCTCTACACGGATTCTTTATGATTAGTGCATTTGTATTTGGTATGTGCGTCGGCAGTTTTTGTAACGTATGCGCCTGCCGCTGGCCTGCGGGAGAATCTGTGGTTGCTCCGCGTTCCCGTTGCCCGAAATGTCTTAACGGGATTGCCTGGTACGATAACATTCCTTTGATCAGTTGGCTTATACTGGGCGCGAAGTGTCGTCACTGCAAGACGCCTATCAGTGTGCAGTACCCGCTGATTGAGGCATTGACCGGGATGCTTTTTCTTGGGGTGTACTGGCGCTTTGGTGTTGTGATTGCAACTCCGGTGTACATGGTGTTTTGTGCGGCAATGGTTATTATTACGTTTCAGGATCTGGCAGACTGGACTATCCCGAACGAGGTTACATTCCCGGGTATCCCTGCTGGTATTGTGCTTGCGCTGCTGGGTATGGCGTGGGGTGTGGATTCCGGGTTGCGTGTAACCGATGT
>JAGLCZ010000511.1 GCA_023145975.1 Candidatus Hydrogenedentota bacterium
GCCTCAACGCGGGGGGTAAACAAAAATACTACTACCGTCAGCAGTATGGTAAGCAGGGATAGTATAGATAAGGAAAGCACCAGCCCGAAATCAAATACATTACCGACGCGTATCGTTTTTACCGCACCCTGTAAAGGACGCATCTCCGGCAATCCCCGCGCCGGATTCAGCAGTTGTTCGCTATACATGCGTAACGCGGTAAATGCCCACACGGCACTGACACTAAAAAGAAGTAAAGCAATGGCTATAAGCGGTTCCGGCGACTGTACTACTGCAGCGAGCAGCAGGAAAAAAGCCATGAGATAGATTTCACAGTAGACCCGACCATTTTTTTCGCCCAACAGCAAGTAGGCCTGTATAAAAATAACCAATGCGACAACGGCATCCATCAGCCCAAGCATGGAGAGACTGAAAGGGATGAAACACATGTACACAATGGCAGTAACACGTCGCAGTAAACGCCAAAGATGCGTTCGTCTTTCCAACCAACTTCCTGCAGGGGCAAGTGGCAGTAAAATTATAGGCAGCAGCAATACCCCCGGCCCGTACTGCAGCACCGACGCAAGTGCAAGGTATCCGGCAAAGACAAGTAACGAGGAAGAAATATGCAATACCATGGAAAGTCGATCACGCATAAATAACATCCCCCGGATCAAGGGCGGGAACACCTTCTACGAAATTTCCTTTTTTCCATTGTGCAGGATCAACCGATAAGTAGACCAGCCGTGACTGTTCGTTCCCCCTTCGTCGTATCTGTTCCTCAAAATCCGGATGTGCATCTGACTCCACAGGTACAATACGTGCCATACAATCGAGAATACGCTGTTCCTGACCTGCACCCCGCCCTACTGCAATCTCGTCCGTCGGTGTTAATAAACCCACTTCATACTGCCGGTTCAACAAGGTAATCATGAGGGAAGCGGTGATTTCAATAATCTCTTCGAAGGTATCCTCAAAGTCAGGGGAATCAACACGACGCGTATCCAGTACAAAGGTAATTATCCGCGTATTTCCCACTCCCATTTCGCGTACCATCCATGTGCCCAGCCGGGCACTCACCCGCCATACAACCAACCGCAAATCGTCGCCCCGAATGTATTCACGTAGTGCAAAATACTCATCGCCTTCGCCTTGTATACGGGAAGGAACAAACTGGCTCGTTGACGCACGCTCCAATGCGTTCATTCGTGCAGGTCGGATGCGGGGATATACCAGCACTTCAACGTCATCCCTATACCTGCGCCGAAGTTCTAAAAAACCAAATGGGAACGCCGTTACCAGGTCACAAGGCGGGAGTCGGTACACGCCCCGCTTCTGAAAACAGGTGGTGGCAGCGGCAGCAGCCTCGTGACCTGCAGGCACATACATGACATAGCCGCTGGGATTACCCTGTTGTTCGATACGCAATGACAGTGCTGGAACAAAACGTTTTCGATTTGCAATATGGGCGGTATAAGCAAATGATTCCCCACGGCACACGGCATAGGGTGCTTCGCGGTACACGGTTACACGGCGCAGCGACCAGCGTGCTGCCAATACGGATAAAAACAACATCCCGAATACACCTGAAAATACAATATACAACAGGTTCTCACCCGTATTCATAGCCGACAAAACGAGTAACGCAAAAATGAAAAGCATGACAAGACCGGAAAAAGTAATGCGCCCCAGTATTGCTTTTCCGTAATTGAAACCCATGGTTATGCAGGCACCTTGATATCACTTACAATTTCACGAATGATGCGCTCGCGTTCCAGTGCTGCAGCAGCCAAATCAGCCCCGCGTGATTTCACCAAAATACGGTGGGCAAGGGTGGGTACTGCCAGAATTTTCACATCATCCGGTGTAACAAAGTCCCGGTTTTCAACCATAGCCCGTGCCTGACTTGATTCATATAATGCCTGTGCTCCACGCGGACTTGCGCCCAGGCGCACTTGCTCATGGGTGCGGGTGGTACGCACAATATTCAGAATGTATTGTTCCACCGAATTATCAACGGTAATATCACTCACTTCAGCCTGTAACGCCAAGAGTTCTTCAGCAGTAAGAGCAGGTTTCAGAGCCGCAATGGCGTCCAGCGGGTTATGCCGGCGCATGATGCGCAGCTCATCCGCCTCGGGCGGATATCCAATATCTACACGAAGCAGAAATCTGTCGATTTGCGATTCAGGCAGTACATAGGTCCCCTCGTATTCGATAGGATTTTGAGTCGCAATAACCATAAACGGGCGGGGAAGTTTATGGGAAATACCATCCATTGAAACGGTATACTCACTCATCGCTTCCAAAAGGGCACTTTGGGTTTTTGGAGGTGTCCGGTTAATTTCATCTGCAAGCACCACACTGGCGAAAATTGGACCCTGTCGAAATTCAAATTCGTTGCTTTTCGGATTCAATATGGAAACACCCAATACATCAGAAGGCAGCATATCACTTGTAAATTGGATGCGCGTAAAAGAACAGTCGATTGAACGTGCCAGGCTCTGCGCAAGCGTAGTTTTACCGATACCGGGAACATCTTCAATCAGTAAATGTCCCCGTGCAAGCAAACCTATCACACATAGTTCCACCACCTCGCGTTTACCGAACATAACCTGCTCAACATTGCCGATGAGGCGTTGTATCCCTGCAATACTTTCCTGGCGCATTTGTACCCTTTCAATAAACTAGCTTTAGTACTTTATTTCCGAACTACCGCTATAAAAACAAGGGGTTTTAATCCCACCTGGCAATCCGGATCTATACACTGATCAACTAAAAAATGAGAGTGCAACGGGAATACTTTCGCAATAACGAAATATACCTTCCGTGAAAAAACATTTTCGGGGTTCAGGTAATCTCCGAACTCGCTATTGAGTAACAAACTGCATGATCCCCTTATTTCCTCCTTACAGCCAACGCTCAAACCATTCATCTGCTACTTCAAGTGTTTCCGATGTAACGACATGTCCATCATAATGGGGGTAACAGTCCAGCGCACTGGACGCTCCCAGAAGTTTATATATTTTGGAAGCAATCTTAACTGCCTTCTGGCAGCTCTTAGGATTGTTATGCAGCGAGTTCGAAACGGAGGTAATGATCTGCACCGGTGTAGGCACAATCAACGACAGGATATGCTCCCAATCAAATGTAAGATCACCCGCTTCCAGTGCGCGAATAACTTCCGGAAAAAGCAATAGATTTTCTTGTCCCGGCCATTTACCGGCACATTTATCGGTAGCAAATCGTGTGAAACCACAACTTGCCACACACGTCTGTATCCGGTCGTCGTAAGCGGTAAGCAGCAGCGCATTAAGTCCGCCCAGCCCATGTCCAATTACACCGATGCGGGTTGTATCTACGCGCTTGATCTCGGAAAATACATCCAAAGCGCGACTGTGATCTGCCAGCATCTTACCTGCAAAAGACAGCTTCTCATTTTCCTTATAGAAGGAATCTGTATTATAAGGTTCCACTTTATCTTCTGCACGTCTGCCAACAGTAGGTGCATCAATTGCAAGAGTAACATAACCTAATTCAGCGTAATGCTGGGCAAAGGCAAGCTGGGAATTACCCCCTAATCCCGCAGATTCATCCTTCCCGTAAATACTTTCATGGTGACAGCAGAGAATACCGGGCACTTCCTCTTTACCTTCCGGGATGAATAACCAGCCACTGACCATTTCCACATCATTCAGAAAAAAGATGATCTGGCGTCGGCTAACCCCATGCGTCTCATTCTCCTCCTGTACACGTACCTGCAGCTCTGTTTCTTCATACTTTGGAACGCGCATGATCTTGTTGAACGAGTCTTCTAATTCTTTACGTGTGTCCGGCCACCCCGACAAACTTGCAATTTTTGTCAAATCTACCATGTCTTTTCTTTTCTTCCTTCTATGAAATCCATAAGGGTCGTGTTGGATGTATATCTCGTTACATGTTAAACTTAAGGGGTGTACTTTCCCCCTTCTCCCATACGGGGAGATAAGAACAGAGAATACGATGCTGCACAAACTATTGGCTAACATACTGCCATGAATAGAGGGGGCGTTACAACGTAAGGGTAGAGTACACAGGAAAGCAGTTTATGAGTGAAGCGAAAAAAAACGATCCGCAGAAGCGGCATCAATGGTTATGCACGGAAATAGAAGCGCATAATCATCGCTACTATACACAGGCGGCACCCATCATTTCCGATCAGGAATATGATGCGCTCCTGTACGAACTGCTTGCTATCGAAACTGCTGATCCAACACGGGTCACTCCCGATTCACCCTCACAACGGGTAGGCGGTGCCCCATCCCAGGGCTTCCCTTCTGTAAACCATCAGATACCGATGTTATCTATCGAGAACACCTATAACGAATCTGAACTGCGCAGCTTCGATACACGGGTACGACGTGCCCTGGGAGAGGAAGTCCCGCAGTATGTGGTGGAGCTGAAAATAGACGGTGTATCGATAAGTCTGCGCTATGAAGACGGACTGCTCACCTGTGCTGCCACACGCGGGGATGGGAAACAGGGAGATGACATTACGGCAAATGCACGCACCATACGTTCCATACCGCTGCGGATGCGCACAGAAACAATGAGCAACACTACTGATGAAGACTCCCTCTTTGCCGCCTTGGAACCCTCAACTACAGTTGAAGTACGCGGTGAAGTATTCATGGCAATTTCCGAGTTAGAACGTCTCAACTGTAACCGTGAAGAACAGGGTCTTGAGCCCTATCGCAATCCCCGCAATACGACAGCGGGCAGTTTGAAACTCCTCAACCCCAAAGAAACAGCACGGCGGAGACTGGACGTATTTTCATACGACATGGCAACAGGTATGGCAGAGAAACTCAAAACACATCATGAAGTTTTGGAACAATTACAGCAGTTGGGCTTCCCTGTCAACCCCCATTATAAATGCTGCGCTTCCATCGACGAGGTAATTGCTGTTTGTGAAACATGGCGGCAAAAGCGGCATGAATTGGATTACGAAACTGACGGCATGGTAATCAAGGTGGATTCTCTTGCACAACGCCAGCGCCTGGGTGCCACTTCGAAGGCACCCCGATGGGTGATTGCCTACAAGTTTCCTGCGGAGATTGCACAAACACGCTTACTTAATATTACGGTACAGGTGGGAAAGTCAGGTGCACTTACCCCGGTGGCAGAACTTGAAACGGTACAGCTTGCAGGTACCCTTGTCAAACGTGCCTCGCTCCACAATTTTGAGGAAGTGGCACGCAAGGATTTTCGGGTTGGTGATTTGGTGGAAGTGCAAAAGGCGGGCGAAATCATCCCTAATGTTATCCGAAGTTTACCCGAAAAACGCCCAGCGAATACATGCCCCACGCAGCCGCCTACCCATTGTCCCGTCTGTCAAAGCGATGTACACCGGGATCCGGAAGGGGTGTTTTATCGCTGTCTGAATGCCGCATGTCCGGCACAGGTAAAAGAACGGATCGCGCATTTTGCAAGTCGCGCCGCCATGAATATTGACGGGCTTGGTCCGGCACTTATCGAACAACTGGTAGATCGGGGAGCTGTAAAAAATCCGGCAGATTTATATGGTTTGGATGCGTCCATGTTAACTACTCTTGAGCGAATGGGTGACAAGTCCGCCAAAAATATTATTACAGCCATTTGTACTTCCTGTGAACAACCGCTGCATCGCCTGTTGTTAGGGCTGGGAATGCGGCATGTCGGCGCGCGTACAGCGGTACTGCTTGCCGAGCGTTTCAGAACCATGGACGCACTGGCGAAAACTACAATAGAAGAACTCATCCAGGTCGAAGACGTAGGCGATATAGTTGCTGCAAGTATTCACGATTTTTTCGAAGTAGATGAAAATAAAAAATTAATTGCACGTCTGCACGAAGCCGGCCTGAATTTTAATGCGGAAGAATCTCCCTATTCAGAAGGAGAACAACCTTTAGCCGGTATGACCTTTGTTGTAACGGGAGCACTTGAAGACAGTACACGTACAGAAATGCATGAACGCATCCAACAGCTTGGGGGACGATTCGCCACCAGCGTCAGCAAGAAGACTGATTATTTGATAGCTGGAGAAAATGCGGGTTCAAAACGCAGCAAGGCGGAAAAGCTCGGCGTAAAAGTAGTCGATGAAAAAGAATTTGAAGCACTGGCACACTCATTGGCAGGGGATAAACATGAGTGAAACACGCCTAAATACTCCGGAACAACTCAACAGCGAAACTGGTGAGCATTTATATAACGAAGTGCACCGTGGATGGCGTAAAGGCGTAACAGCACTTGTCCTCGATCTTGAACAGACCCGTGACATAGACTCACCGGGGGGGGCATGGTTACTGAAAATCGCTGGTTATGTACGTAGTAAGGGCGGCAAATTTAATTGGGAAGGACAGCGGGAAGAGATACGCGATTTCATGGACATGTTTGCGCCGGCACTGCGTATGAAACCCGTGCTGCCCCCCAAAGGACCTGGATTACTTGACCGCGTTACCAACGGATGTATCGATTTCTGGGGCGAGTCATGCGAATTTGCCACGTTATGTTTAGATACCATTTACTGGATAGGAATTGCACCTTTTGAGGGCAAAGGGTTACGTCTCAATGCGATTATGGACGAGGCGTATGAAATGGGGGTGCGGGCAATACGTATCGTATTCCTGATGAATTTTTTGCTCGGACTTATTATCGCCATGCTTTCTGCGAAACAAGTCGAAGCATTCGGTATGCAAATTTATGTAGCCGATCTGATTATGATCGGCTTCGCACGGGAACTTGCCGCTGTTATGACCGCAGTAGTGGTATCAGCACGTACGGGCGCCGCTATTGCAGCGGAACTGGCAACCATGAAAGTGCAGGAAGAAATAGATGCGCTGCGCGGCATGGGGATCAATATAGTACAATACCTGGTCTCACCCAAGGTACTGGCACTGGTAATCGTACTCCCCTGCCTGTCCACAATTGGTCTGGTCTCCGGTATCGCAGGGGGGGCAGTCTGGGGTGTTATCGTATTGGGATTTCGCCCGGCAATATGGTACCAGCAAACTCTGGGTGCCGCCTTTATGGGCGACCTTATACAGGGTTTTCTCAAAACTCTTTTCTTTGCCCTTGCCATTGCACTTATCGGATGTCATAATGGGTTGCGGGTAAGCGGTGGATCACGTGGTGTCGGTCTGGTCACCACCCGTGCAGTGGTAATGGATATATTTACAATGATTTGTATTGATATTTTGTTTGCAATCTTTTTTTACTACCTGTTTGGATAATGCCCTGCAATGGAAGACACAATTATAAAAGTAACTGATCTTGTCGCCCAGTACGGTGATTTCAAAGTGCTTGACGGTGTTTCATTCACTGTGAAACGGGGTGAAATATTCATGATTGTAGGCGGCAGCGGCTGTGGTAAAAGTACACTACTCAAACATCTCTCCGGCCTGATGCGTCCCGTCAGTGGAGAAATTCTATTTGAGGGAAATAATATTGCCGCAATGGACGAGGACGAACTGGCAGAAATGCAGCATGGTATCGGAATCGCATTCCAATCAAGCGGTCTATTTAATTCCATGACCATCAGCGAAAATGTTGCCATGCCCATGCGCGAATTCGGGGGCATTAGTAAAACACTCATTGATGACCTGGTCCGGTTTAAGTTGAGCCTTGTCGGTCTGGCATCCTCCCAGTATCTGATGCCGGGCGAATTGTCGGGGGGCATGCGTAAACGTGCTGGAATTGCACGTGCTATCGCACTGGATCCTACGCTCATATATTTTGATGAACCTTCTGCCGGACTGGACCCAATCATGGCAGCCGGACTGGACGACATGATTCTGAAATTGAGAGATATGCTGAAAACCACTTTCGTTATCGTTACCCATGAGCTGGACTCTATACGTTTGGTGGCAGACAGAATTCTTATGCTTGACAAAGGCAAGGTGCTTTTCTGTGGAACCCTTGATGAAGCGATGGCATCCCCTATTGAACGACTCCGCCAGTTTTTTGATCGACGACCTGATGAATACATAACACAAAGCAATATGGAATAGAATATACACGTAAGAATACGAACCTTTAGGAACTGCTGCTGTGGCAACAAAAAAACAAAAATTTAAGGTAATCCTTTTTCTCGTAGTGAGCATATCATTTATGCTCGTTTCTACGCTGGTCATCTCGGGTATCTATCAAGACCCCGGGGTGCATTACTGGCTCGAATTCAACGAATCTATATTGGGGCTATACGAAGGAGGCATGGTCGAGTATTTGGGAGTACCCGTCGGTAAAGTGTCAGAAATTTATGTTACAAATGGACGCTATGCCCATGTGAACATTGTTATTAATCCCAAGAAAGTTACTCTGCACGAAGGTACAGAAGGGCAATTGGTCCTATACAGTATTGCCTCGGGCACAATGGCAGTTTCTCTCGATGGCGGTAATCTCAACAGCCCTAAAATAGAAGAATACAAGCAAATCCCCACAAAAACAAGTACGATTAAAGCATTCAGTGCACAAATGTCGAAAATACTTGAAGATGTTTCTGCCATTTCCGAAAATATTAGCGGGCAAATCGAAAATCTGGATGATACTGCAGTCAGCGATATTGTGCATCAAGTCCGCGATATGCTTGCCAGAGGCGATGCTTTTGTAGATAACACCGACGCACTTGTGAAGGAAGCAACCGAAGCGGTAAAAGATGTGCGCACTCATGCAGACAACCTGTTCGATACAATCCAAAAACACAGCGAGGATCTGGAAACATTAACAAATAAACTCGCTAAACTTCTTGATGTCTCTGTAAAACGGGCAGAAGAGTTGGATGTAAAAGAACTTCAAGAACAGTTTAACGATTTACTGGTAGAAATCACCGCCGTTGCGGGGCAGGTAGATAAAACAATCGCCAATATGGATGTGATTGCAAGCGATGTAATTCATCAAACAAACAATGTTGAATTTACCTTGCGCAGTACCATGCTGGAAATGAACGATACTTTCGACAGTATCCG
>JAGLCZ010000512.1 GCA_023145975.1 Candidatus Hydrogenedentota bacterium
CGGCAACAGCACGTGCCACATGATTCACCAGCTTCAATACAGGCGCCATCTGACTGCCTTCAGCTTCAGCCAGGGCAGTACATTTCTCACATTCACAATAATTATGCCAGTCGTTTTGGGATACGGAAAATACGGTGGCTTCAGGATGGGCTGCCATGCGGCGGCGTACCTCTTCCGTTACCAACGCAATTACGTCCTCATTGGTGCAGCAAAGTTGTGTGCGTTCTTTGCGCCGTTTACCCTGTATCAAAGAAAAATATTCAGGATGTTCATCAAAATATTTTTCGGGGGGTACCAGTCCGTCAAAGGTATGAACAAAACCCTGGTAGGTAACTTTCCCACCGTGATGTGCCTCCAGACGAGCATTACTGCTATTCACACGATTGCGTGCCGCCCAATCCCCGTCAAAACATTCATAGACAAAAGGTTCACGATATTCCAAAACCGGCTTACGCACCTCATCAATGGGAAGCACTGCCAACACCTTCGCCTTAGGTATGGTGCTGACTTCCGGAGTAAACCAGCGGCATCCGAGATGATCTTCGAGGAAGCCGTACACACCGTAGAGCGTACCCCGCGGCTCACCCCCGGCAATAAATATATGGGGTGTCCGCGTGCGGATGACATACCCCTCTGTTCCCAACGCATCATAGTCAATAAGAATATTTGCATCGTGCAGGCGTTGATTATTGCCCACCCAGATTTCGCTGGGTGCCGGAGGCGCATCATCTGTAACAAGCGGTATCGCCGCGCCCGTCATTTCCCCCAGAAAACGCTGCAGTTCTTCTGCCGCATATCGCGTGGAGGGAGAAGCCGTCACACTGACCACAATGGTCATACGCGCCACCCCGTCTTCGGCAATGACCAACGCATCGGGTTCAGGAAATGCCAGCTGGGACATGGGCACATGGGTACACCCTGTCAATAGCATTAGTACAACGACACCACTTACAAAAATATTATTCATGAGGAGATCCTTTTGACACTGTCCGCCAATCCCGGTTCATATTCCAAATAGTACCTGTTTGTATCATAGACACCCATGAAAAAACAAAACCCGGAACCCAAGGGCTCCGGGTTTAAAAATACCGAAAATCAATACCTTACTTTTTCGGCGGTACGATCGCGTCCTTCGCTGCCTTCGCAACAACGAATTTCACTACGGTCTTTTTGGGAATCTTGATAGATTCGCCAGTGGCGGGATTGCGGCCCATGCGGGCTTTGCGATCCACAAGTTTCAGTTTGCCCAGACCGGGAATGGTACATCCCGAAGCTGCCGGCGACTGTGCACATGCAAGCGCAGCCAGGTTTGTAAGCACAGCTGTCACATCTTTCTTCGAAAGATCGGTAGCTTCTGCCAACATCGTAACCATCTGTGTCTTCGTCAACGATTTTTCTGTCTTCTTGGCTTTCTTGAACGCCATACTGTGGATTCCTCCTTCTTGGGTTTGTCCTCAAACAACACATACTATATTCACACACACAACGACACCCCATGCGCCGCCATGTTACTGCCTTGGAATCATTTTCAACTTTTAAAACAACCTGCAGGACATCAGAAAATGGTCATTTTTACCTGACCTACCAAGCCTGCTATGATACTATTGAAAACATATTAACGATAGACTTGTCAAATATTTTTTCTATACATCTCTTTTTTAAAATGACTCTAATAGCCAGGAACCGTTTATTTACAGGCTTTTTGAGTAATGAGTATTTGTAAGATGTTGGTTTTTAAGCAGTTATAATGTCCCGCAGGGGCATGTATTTTGGTTAAAAAAAACATGTGGTTATTGGTATAAAAAAACTATAATGAGGTAAAAACCCAATGTTCTTCGCGGTTATTGGCGACATCATGAGTAACTTTTCAGGGCTGGAACAGCTTTTAGGCACACTGGAAGAAGAAGGGATTCAACGGATATTACACACTGGAAACGTGTGTAATTCTCCGGAACACGCACGGGAATGCGTAAAACTTTTAGAAGAACATTCCGTGCTTTGTGTACAAGGAAAACAGGATAGACGCATTGTAAAAACAAAAAAACATAAAGGCACAGACGATGCTGCGCAGCTATTAAAACAGACCCATGCTGCACTGGGAAGTATCGCCATAGAATGGCTCAACAGCCTGCCCCGTAAACGCGATTTTACAGAAGAGGGATTGCGTATTGTATTGTGTCATGGAGCGATCAACAGCGCAAGCAATATATTATCTTCAACGACTTCCGTAGAACGATTTCGTCGGGAACGGGAACTCGACATGGCCGACATTATCGTGTGCGGCGGTGCGAGGGATCCTTTTGCATTTAGCGTGGAACAAACATTTTTTGTCTGTCCGGGAGTGATGCAGGATGAGGCAGGAAATATACGTTACACACTCGTGGATACAGAAAGTACCCCGTGGTCAGCGAAATCAATTGTAATATAACGTACCCGCTTCCTCTTCAAAATAATTCAGGAAGCAAGTCAATGAAAGATCGCCAACTGGGAAAAATGTAATCTGCACGGGTTGTGTCTGCAAAACGATCATTCACGGCTGTAATTAATCCTGCAATCCCGCCTGCCTGATGTACCCCCAGAATATCCGTAGGTTCAAGGTCACCAATATGCAGCAATTCATGGGCGGCAACTCCAAGTTCTCCAGCAGTCTTTTCGAACATGGGCAATTGCGGTTTTGATACCCCCATTTCATCTGAAAACGTAGTGGCTGAAAAATGGGAACTGAACCCTTCGCGATCCATCAGTATCCGCAAATTCCTGCCCGGACTAAATCCGGTATCGGAAATAATGGCAATAGGAACACGCGCTGCTGCTGCCTGAACGGCAGCAAGGGCATCCTCAATAGGCACGGGCGCATGTTGCAATATCACGTCGGCGAAAGTACGCGCCAGTGCGTCCGCTGTGTCCGGTGTCACAGACACATTCAGCGTTGTACACACAATTTCCACGGCATCCACAGGCGTCAGGGTATGCTGGGTTGCAATATGCTGCTCCAGAAAAAAAGCCATCGTATCACGGAGCGCTTTATCGGCATCTGCCTCTGCGGCGCCGGTGGCTTCGATCAAGGCGTCCAGCCGCAAGCGATGGCGTTCCCTGCCATGGGCATCTTGAAATAACGTTCCCCAGAAATCAAAGGTAATTGCGCGAATAGCCATAGTTGATAATATCCTTACGTTAGTATTTTAGACTTATGGAACCCCACAAAGAGGACTCAAAAAATAATGCCCGCTTCTGAAGATGACTTGCTCTCAGAGGATGCTTTCCACAGGGCAATATGCTTATACTACCTTCTGTGTGGTCTACGCAAGAAAAGATGGTAATCTCACGCTTTGCGGTACTTTATATACCATCCCCTTTTTCTACTTTGCATTTCCTGCTGCGAGAAATATGTATTGAAATCCTTTGATAAAGAAATAGTTTCAGGCAGTCTATTGCGCTCCGTCTGGAAACTGGCGTGGCCGCTGGTACTGCTGAATCTAATCAACGGTATGCACGGCATTGTAGACCATATACTGATAGGGTATTTTATCGGGTCTGAAGATAATGCTGCCAATGCCGCCATTGGGGTATCCTGGCAGGTATTTCTTGTGGTCGTAGTATTTATTGCTTCTATTTTTCACGGGATGAATGTACTGATTGCCCGATATGCCGGGCGTCAGGATCGGGAAACCATCAGCGCCGTTTTTCATTCTGCACTCCTGGCAACCCTACTGCTTCTGGTAGGGGTGGTGGCGCCCATAGGCTATGCTGCTGCCCCCTATCTGCTGCGGGCAGTAAATGTACCGGACTCGGTATACGTCCACGCACTTCCTTATCTGCGCCTGTTATTTCTGTGCGGTGCCCCCCTGTTCCTTATGTTCCTTCTGACGGGTGCGTTCCACGCTTCCGGAGAACCTAAGACCCCGCTGAAGCTGGGGATTCTTACTACCGCCTTGAATATTATAATCAGCTCGGTACTGATTATAGGGCTGGGACCTTTCCCGGCACTTGGAGTTGCAGGCGCCGCCCTCGGCACGGTACTCGCCGCTTCAGTCAGCTGTATCATCGGCATCTATCTGATCTACAGCCGCCGCATGTTGATACAACCGCCAACGCACTTTCATATTCTTCCCAACCTGCGGCTGCTGCGTTCCATAGCGCGTATCGGCATCCCCACAGGCATACAGGGCGTGCTGCTGAATGTGGCAGGGGTGCTCCTGCTGCGCTACATCAGCGAACTCCCAGACAGTGCCGCCGCACAGGCAGCATACACGATTTGCTATGCACAGTTGTTTTCACTGGTAACCTGGACTTCTTTTGGACTGCGTACTGCTGCAGGCACACTCATGGGTCAGAACATCGGTGCAGGAGACGCGCAACGGGGTAAACGGGCAGTATTACTGGCAGCGGGTCTGGGCGGTCTATGGGCCTGTGTGATTGGTGCTGTTTTTTGGACAATGCCCGAGCTGCTGCTGCGCCTTTTCAGTGCTGTGAATGAACCCATCGTTGGAATCGGCGTTTCTCTGCTGCATTATCTGAGTTTGTCGGGCATCGCGCTGGCACTCAACCTGGCGCTTACCGGCGGTCTGCAAGGGGCAGGAGCAACACGGGCACCCATGTTTATTGCCTTTGTCTCGCAAATTGTTGTGCTGCTGGGGGTATGCCAGTTTTTTCTAAGCCGGGGCATCCTGACTCCTGACAAAATCTGGACCGCTTTGCTGCTGAGTCATGTTATGCGTCTGGTACTGACCGCCCTTGTTTTTCGCACAAAGGGATGGACGCATACCAAGGTGGAATTGGATAGGTAGATACCGGATAACTGTGGGGATAGGACATACAAAAACCGCAGCAGACTCTGAAATCCGCATTGGTGGGCGAGGCGGGAATCGAACCCGCATCCCCTCACGGGGAACGGATTTTAAGTCCGTCGCGTATGCCTATTCCGCCACTCGCCCACAAAGCAAGTATATCACTAAAAAGATCTGGATTACAAAACGAAGGTGGCGAAAAAAACAAAGGGCGAATTCAAGGTTGAAATGCAACCCCAGTGAAAAAAAGACATCATAGAAAATTTGGGAGAATCGCTTAAATCCCAAAAGCCGAAGGGATCTACAGTGTCTACACACACCCTCGTCATTGCGAACGTAGGGAAGCAATCTCATTGTCAGCTAGGATGTTTACTGTGCGAATCCTGTGTATTACAGAAACTATTCCATATTCGACGCAGAAATTGGTTTCATACTATTATATGCAGGATCGATCCTAGTTTCGGGAAAAACAAAGCTACTTACTTTCTACTCGACCAGATTATTTTGTCATCACCGGTCTTAAGGTTCAGCACCTTGAAATAATATAATCCCTCTTCAGAATCCCAACCAGCATCACTTTCCATGTAAGCGACTTTTTCACCGCAAGGGGAAAAGAGAGCCCCTGCTGTAGCACATGCATCAGGTCGAAGTAATGTTTGTTTTCCTGTACCAATATCTATCAAGAGAATCTGCGATTGATCTTTTTCTATATCCGGGTAAATCGTTACAATTACGGCAGTACCCTTGGGATGAAGTGATGGTTTAAGTGGGTCAAAAATAAATGTCCCCAAATCTTGGACTATCTTACTGGAAATATCATAAATACAAAGCGTACTTTCTTTTTCTGAAGGTTCATCCCATCCAACCTGAAAAAGAAATCTGTGCCCATCAATCCATTGCGGATAAGCATACTCTTTGTCTGTATCCTCTAGGAGTGTTGTCAGGGTACCAGTATTGAGATCAAGGCTGCAAAGCGCGTAAATACCGTCATGCTCAGTACATAGTAGAAGCTGATTGTCACCGGCATTGATTGCAGGACAGCACACCTCATTTTCAAAAGTGTATAACAAAATATCCAGTGATGGATCCCACAATCGGTGCCGCCAGATTTTCCAAGTACCATTTTCTTCGATAATGGTGTAAAGGTACTTACCATTTTGTGAAATGGTGTACTTTAAAGGTGAGAGAACGCATTTGTCAGAAACAACTCGCGACGTTCCCGTTTTTAATGAAAATTCCATCAATAGCGAGTCTTCTACGTCAATACTGTACAGAATACCCTTGCCATGCGGCAAAAAACGGCAGCTGGCAATTCCTTCTTCATCGATCTCAAGAAGTGTTTTAGTCGTCTCCTCATTAGAATCCCATAAGAACAGTCGGTTCCCAAAGCAGAAGGTAAGGTAACGGCCATTAACACTCCAGGACATCGGTTCAACACAGGAAAACAACATGATTGACAGAATTACGGAACAGGCGGTAATACGCAGAAACGCTAAAGCCGGTATATATCGTAGTCTACAAAAAAACATGGGCACATTCCTTGCACTTATTATTCGGCACTTTTCCCTAAACCTTAAAGTCTAACCTTTATACTATTGGAAGTCACATCTTTAAAAAACAGTCTACTCCCATTAAATATAGGAAATCAAATGGCTTGCCCCCGTTTTAACAGGGGATGAACAATGTGGTCCGGACAGCAAGTCATGTCATTGCGAACGTATTCGGGCGGACACACAGGTCCGCCCCTACAAATCCCTCACGTCATTCCGGTTTTTAGGAGGCGAGAGACGAGGCGCATAAAATACGGTCATCCATGGGGGATGCAATTTTTTTCACGCGAATCCTGTAGCTTCGTGGATCCCGGTGTTCCTGCATCTCCTGCGTCGATGGAGGAAACCGGGATGACGGGGAGTGGTGTTTTTGAGTGGATCGTTGTTCAAAGTCAGATTGCCACACTGCGTTCGCAATGACGAGGGATTCACAATGGTACAATTTGCTATGCAGTTAGTTATCAGTATGTTAAGAAGCACTTTCTTAGCAGCGTGTTCGGGCGGACACACAGGTCCGCCCCTACAAGTCCCTCACGTCATTCCGGTTTTTAGGAGGCGAGGGACGAGGCACATAAAATACGGTCATCCATGGGGGATGCAATTTTTTCCACGCGAATCCTGTAGCTTCGTG
>JAGLCZ010000513.1 GCA_023145975.1 Candidatus Hydrogenedentota bacterium
CCCGGTGTGGAGGCACTGCAGATTGCTGTTATGGGTTGTATTGTGAATGGACCGGGTGAGTCGAAGGCTGCCAATATTGGTATTAGTCTGCCGGGTGACAACGAAAAACCACTTTGCCCTGTATACATTGATGGCGTTAAAAGAGTGACATTGCAAGGTACAGAGGAAGAGATTACAAAAGTTTTTTTGGAACTTATTGATGACTATATTGCGCAGCACTATGGTGCTTCAGCCTAGTTCTCATCGTTTTTGCTTGGCGCTGCCTTTTCCCGGGCAGCATCTTCAATCGCTTTGCGAAACTCCGGGGTCATAAATGTGTCATGAAACATTTCGCGCTCCGTCATTTTATAGCGCATTCGTGTATAGCGAAAATCAAGAATTGCGGTATATAGTGTTGTCAAGAGAAGTACTAGAAATAACCCCCAGTACGCAAGCAGTACCCATGGGTTGATATCTGGTGTTGCAAGGCGGGTGCTCATAATAGCCATAGTTACACAGAGTGTCAGGCATATACCACCTATGATACGCCATTTATAGGGTAAAATCATGACTTTATTTTCTCCTGCCAACTTGCTGTTATCGGTGCATTTATATACGTTCGTTGTCACTCTACAACAAGCCAGCCCTGATTCTCAATATATAGACGTTAAATTGTATGACGTATTTAGGAGTATTGGGAAATATGCTGTTACAGTAAAAGTATTGTTGCGTTCTTGTGTTTTTCGGCAGTTCAAATAGATTTAGCGGTGAACCTTCCCACCAGTAGAAAATACAGCGTGTGTTTTTGAGTGAAATTGGAGTATACTATATGCGGGGTGGTGGCAGCCTCCCCGGTGTTGGCATGATATTACAACTAAGGAGATGGAGCTATGGCTACGAATCCGCAAAGAAAGCGGTTGCCTGATATGCTTTTGGATGAGGAGCTTGTTACTCAAGGGCAACTGACTGAATGTATGGAGGTTCATCGTGTTACGGGGCAAAGTTTGACTACCCTGCTTGTGGAGAAAGGGTATCTCAGTGAAGAAGACCTTGTTATTACATTGACTGAAAACGTTGGTATTCCACATATCCGTGTATCAAACTACAATATTCCCCGGGAAGTACTGAATGTAGTGCCTGAGATGCTTGCCCGTCAATACCAAATGCTGCCAGTGTCTATAACAGGCGAAGTATTGACCTTGGCGATGGCTGACCCGCTTAATATTATGGCAATTGATGATCTGCATCTGGTCACTAGTTATCAGATCGAGCCTGTAGTTGCGATAATGTCCGACCTGAAGGAGGCCGTTGATCGATTATATGGGGGAGATAAAGCGGAAACACTTTTCGATACACTTGCTCACAATCAAGATGATGGTATAGCTGATCTTGAGGGCGCGGATGATGATGATGATGATGTTGAAAACGTGGATGTTCTTAGCGAGGGCGCAGAGGAGGAACCGGTTAAAAACCTGGTGCGGCTAATTATATATAATGGTTTAGAGCGGGATGCAAGTGATATTCATATTGAACCATTTGAAAATGAATTGCGTGTACGGTATCGTGTAGATGGTAACCTTGAAAAAGGACCTGCACCACCGAAGAAATTACAGCCGAATTTGGTGGCACGACTTAAGATAGTGTCTGGTTGTCGTATTGACGAGCATAGGCTTCCTCAGGACGGGCGTGCGCGCATGCGCTATCAGGGGCGTGATATTGACTTTCGTGTTGCCTTTCTTCCTTGTAAATATGGTGAAAAGGTGGTGTTACGTATACTCGATCAGGGTAGTTTGACTTTGGACTTGGAGGGCTTGGGTTTCGAGCCGCAGCCCATGAAGGTATTTACGGAAGCATTAAGTTTGCCCCACGGTATGGTATTGATGACAGGTCCCACCGGTAGTGGTAAAACGACCACCTTGTATAGCGCTTTGCACAAGCTCAATAAAATTACGACCAATCTCGTTACTGTTGAGGATCCTATCGAGTATGAGCTTTTCGGTGTGAATCAGGTGCAGGTAAAACAAGCCATCGGCTTTACTTTTGCCAGTGCCTTACGCCAGATTCTTCGTCAGGATCCGGATGTAGTGATGGTCGGTGAGATTCGTGATGGTGAGACTGCTGATGTGGCGGTAAAAGCGGCATTGACAGGGCACTTGGTGCTAAGTACCCTGCATACCAACGATGCCGCAGGTGTTTATCCGCGACTTATTGATATGGGCGTGGAGCCTTTTCTGGTACAGTCTTCTGTGGCACTTGCTGCTGCACAGCGTCTTCTTAAGCGGGTATGTAGTGAATGTAAGGAACCCATCACCGTCCCTCAAGATGTGCTTGCACGTCACCAATATAAACCCTTTGACTATCTTGAGAAGCCAAATTTTGTTCGTGCAGATGGATGTTCCAAGTGCAAGGATACCGGTTATAAAGGACGTGTTGCGGTGATCGAAGCGATGCGGAATTGGCCGGAACTGCAGCCCTTGATTTTGGGGCGTAGATCAGGTCAGGAAATCAAGGAAATGGCAATTAAATGTGGTATGAAAACATTGCGACAAAATGCATTGGCTAAGGCTGCCCAAGGGATTACAACACTTGAGCAGGTGATGGATCATACTATGTTGGATTAGTTGTCGTTTTTTTGCGTGTGTTTTGGCAACACGAAAGTTGTATTGGACGGTATAGTAGTCATTAATCCGAGAGATTATAAACAGGGAGAGTTTTATGGAACAGTTGAATATGAAGGAACTGCTTACGCACATGATTTCAAAAGGTGCGAGCGATTTACATATAGTTGTGGGTGCGCCTCCCATAATTCGTGTTCACGGTAGCGTGGAGCCTCTTGAAGGCTACAAGCGGCTTATGCCGGATGATACGCAGGAACTGGTCTATAGTGTGATGAATGAGGATCAGGTTGCTGAGTTTGAAGCAAACAAAGAGTGCGATTTGTCATTTGGTGTCGATGGATTGAGCCGGTTTCGTCTGAATGTATATCAGGATCGCGGGTCAGTGGTGGGCGCATTTCGTTCTATTCCCTTCGAAATTCTTACCTTCGAGCAGTTGGGGCTTCCCCGTATTATTGCTGATTTTGCCCATCGCCCGCTGGGTTTAATATTAGTTTGCGGGCCTACAGGCAGCGGAAAATCTACTACACTTGCAGCTATTATTGATAAAATTAATTCAGAGCGCAAGACGCATATTATTACCATTGAAGATCCAATCGAGTATTTGCATCAACATAAGACATCTATTGTCAATCAACGTGAAGTTAATTCCGATACTTATTCCTTTTCTGCGGCGCTGAAACGTGTATTACGTCAGGATCCGGATGTTATTTTGATTGGTGAGATGCGCGATCCGGAAACTATTCAGGCAGCATTGACCGTGGCAGAAACAGGTCATCTCGCATTTGCAACACTTCATACGAATGATGCTTTGCAGACGATTAATCGTATTGTAGACGTGTTTCCTGCCGGGCAGCAGGCGCAAGTGCGTACCCAGCTTTCCTTTGTGCTTGAAGGGGTGGTCATCCAGCAGCTGATTCCCAGGGCTGATGGTCTCGGACGCGTAATATCTATGGAGATTATGGTGCCTAACGCGGCAATACGCTCTCTTATTCGTGCAGAAAAAATTGAACAGATTCCTTCCATGATAGAAATTGGAAAAGCGGATGGTATGATGACAATGAATCAGTCTCTTTACCGGTTGCTTCGGCGCGGTATTATTACGACAGAGATGGGATTTAAGCGCAGCATGGATCCAGAGGGATTACAGAATTTAATTGAAAAGGGAATGCGATCCTAGAAATATGTTTATAAAGGATTCATGTGTTCTGGATTATGCTAACAACGACACTGAGTATTGTTGGTTGAGAACAGATCTTTGAACTACGCCAACTAATGGGATAGTATTTCGTTTTTCATGCCAGACAGAAAAAAACATCACATAGATGAGACTGATGTATTGGCCGAAGCACGTCATCGCTTGGGACAGCGTTTTACTTCATTCAGGACTTCTCTGCCGCACAGAGCGAAGAAAATACTTGCCCCCCAGTATGATGGTCCACTCTCATGGCTTTGGTACACTGGTGTGGCGCGTCTTGTAATACTTTTTTTTGTGGCCGCAGGTACCCAGCAAGTCCAGGAACAAATAATAAGTATTGCCCTGCTTGCCTCAATTTTTATGGCCGCTATTACCTGCAGTCTTTGGTATATACTGATGGT
>JAGLCZ010000514.1 GCA_023145975.1 Candidatus Hydrogenedentota bacterium
ACAGTTTTTTCAATGATTGGGATGGGTGGGGGAATTCTGTACTTACCGGTTCTTCTCTTCGCAGGATTTTCATTCAAAGACGCTCCGGCTATCAGCCTGATATTGATCGTGGCGACCTCTACGGCTGCGTTATTTACTTTCTGGCGTAATCGCAAAATCGACTGGAAACTGGCCCTTGTCATCGATCCCGCGACTGATGTGATGGCCTTTGTCGGCGGTTACTTCAGCGCATTGATTTCGGAATCTATATTAAGGGGGATTTTGGCAGGTGTACTCATGATTGCCGGAACACTGATGCTGAAAGATAAGTTGCGCCGGGACACGAGTAAGATACCGGGTGGCGGCGGGTGGTGGCTATGGAACCGTAGTTTTAACGGTGTCAATTATACGGTGAATCTGCCGCTGGTGCTGACGGCCGCGGTTTTCATAGGAATCCTGTCCGGGATGCTGGGAGTTACCGGGGGAATGATCAAGCTTCCGATCATGGTGCTTTTGTGTGGAGTACCGATGGATATTGCTATTGCCACTTCTACGATTATGGTTGCTGCCACTGCTTTGTCTGGTCTTGCCGGGCATGCAGTTAACGGTCAGGTGGATTGGCGTACGGGCCTTGTTTTAGCCATTGTGGCTGTCATGGGAGGGCTTATTGGCAGCAAAATATCGATATCTATGAACAAGGTGCGTTTGAAGAAAATTTTTGGCCTGATTGTATGGCTGTTAGCCATTCACATCGTCATTCAACTATTCACATGAAGAAAGCATCTTAAAGTGCCGCCTGCTGTTCCACAGCATACCCGAGTATTCTGTATGTCAAAGCAGGTCCACAGACAACTGCACACAAATTCTATCCACCGGAAAAAACTATGATTCCAACCGGCGAAATGCGCCAATTGCGCATGAAGCAGAATCACCACATGGCTCCATGCCGTAAAACTCTGACGTTGTTTAATTTTTTGTTACAGGCCTTGTTCTGCCACATGCCGGAGGATTTCTTCCTGGGTTAGAATATGGGACACTTCATTTTTTTCATTGGTAACCAGGGCTTTGTATTCGTGATTTCTTTTCATATTTGCCAGCGCAGTTTTCAGCGAGGTCTGTGGTGTACTTGTCAGCACGGGTTCCATTGTAAGTTCTGACAGTGCGGCGTCGAAGGGGACTTCATCTGCCAGGGCATCAATAAGGGTATTGCTGGAAATCATACCGACAGGCTTGTCCTCGGCATTCAAAATTGCCACGCAGTGAATGTGCTCCTCAGCCAACAGATTAATGGCTTGTTTCAGCGTATCAGAAGAATACAATGCGAAAATACCTTCGAGCATAATATCGCCCACAGTTGTTTCCTGGGCTTTCCCGAAGATAATATCCGTGAATTTTACATACCATGCGGCGGATTGAACCTGGATGATATAGGCGAGGGCAATGATAAGCGCGATTTCTGAACCTTCTTTCCCGAATGCACTCATGGCAATTGCCAATGCAATGGATAAGTTTCGCATCACAGATCCATACACCAGTGCTATAGCATCTTTGCGGGAAAAGAAAAGACGTCCGATCAGAGTACTTATTGTGAAATTGATGGCATACAGTATGCCAACGGGTATCAGTAATCTTCCCAGCAGTGCCGGGTCTGAAGCGATGGCAGGTGCTTTAAGTGCCATTGCGACAAAGACAATACCCAAAACCCCAAGGGTGGAAAAAGGTGGGAATAAAGATTTCAGGTCTTTCTGATAATGTGCTTGTCCGTAGCGGGATATAAGGAATCGTTGTGTTGCATTACCCAGTATAAGCGGTAGTAAAACGACGACGACTATCTGTTGAAATATCTTCGCCATGGGAATGTCCAGCTCGGTTCCCATGAGCACTTTAATGTAGATGGGGGTCAGCGCCGATCCAATCAGCAACCCGAAAACAGTCATCTTAACAGCAGCGGGCATATTTCCCCGTGCCATTCCTGTCCAGGAAATTGTCATTCCCGAGGTTGGAAGCAAACTGGCGAGCAATAGTCCCAGAGCGATATAGGGAGAATCGGGAAAAGCAATTTTACCTATTGTATAGGCAATAAACGGAATGACAGTGAAGTTCAGAATTTGGGTAACAATCTGTACTTTTGTGTCGCCCCCTTCAAATATTTTCCGTACTTGCAGGTTTACCATCATGGGATAAACCATCAGGAAAGTCAGCGGGATAATAAGACGTTTTAGAAAGGAAACGTCCATTATTGTGCTGCCGAATAAAAAACCTGCCAACATCACCACAGGGATCGCCCAGACGAGATTTTTTTGAATGGTTGAGAGTATTTTCTTCATGAGATCACTCCTGTCTAGTAGTGTTGAAAAAAAAAGACCCCGGATTCTTAGGCTGCAGAACACCACTTGCAGCTTAGGAGTTCCGGGGCATTATTTAGGAGAGTAGATTATTTTTCTCTGCCGAAAGGCCAGGCGGCAATACCCCCCTCAAGAACCTTGACATTTTTCCAGCCGTTGGCTTCGAGCAGTCCTGCTGCTTCATAGCCGCGCAAGGATATCTTGCAGAAGCATACGACTTCTTTGTCCTTGGGAATCTCAGAGAGTCTTTTGCGCAGAGCACCTAGCGGAATCAGTGTTTCACCGATTCCCATGCGCATTTCTTCGAATTCATCCGGTCCACGCGCATCGAGTAGGAACAGGTCTTCCCCATCATCCAGTTTCTTTTTCAATTCGATGCAAGAAATCCCGTTCATCCGACCGAGCATCTTATTTTGGAGGATGTGTGCCGTTGTGATAACGGGGTCGATGGCAGGGGAGAAGGGCGGTGCATACGGGAGATCCAAATTAAGTATATCGTCAACGGTGAAACCCGCCTGAATGGCGGTAGCAGCGATGGCAATACGTTTACTGGCATCACCGGGTCCTACACATTGGACACCCAGTACGCGTCCTGTTTTATTGTCCGCGACCATTTTTACGATAATCGGTTTCGCACCCATGAAGCCGGGCTTATCCTGTCCAGCCCAGGTAACGCTTGTAATATCTTTACCCACGCTGTTCAGCGCAATTCGTTCCGAGAATCCTGTTGCTCCAGCTACATAATCAAAAATTTTGCAGACGCCGGTTTGTACGGTTCCGGGGAATTTGGCTGATCCTTCGTTAATTACATTTTGTCCTACTACACGCCCTTCTAAATTCGCCAAATCACCAAAAGGCGCTAAAACACGGTCGCCGGAAATAAGATGTTTTACTTCAACGCAATCCCCTGCCGCATAGATATCCGGATCGGAGGTCTGCATGTATTCGTTTACTGTGATTCCTCCGCGTTCCCCGGTCTTAATACCTGCATCACTGGCAATTTTGGAATTGGGGCGAACACCCACAGCGACCACTGCTAATTCGCAGGCAAGCTCGGTACCGTTTTTCAGTTTTACGCCTGTCAATACGCCGTCTTTTCCGAGAAATTCTACCACTTCATTACCTGTAATAATATTGGCACGTGTTTTCAGGTAGTTCTCAATAATCTTTGCCATTTCCCAATCCAGGAACATCATTATTTGCGGGAGCATCTCAATAACTGTAATGTCAATGCCTGCCAGGGCCAGGGCTTCACAGGTTTCGATGCCGATTAATCCGCCGCCGACTACGATTGCTTTTTTTATTTTCTTTTCATCACGAACTTTACGGAGATAGTCTGCATCTTTGAGGGACTGCAGGGTTGTTATGCCTTTCAAGTCCGTACCGGGGACTGGCGGGATGAAGGGGCTTGCTCCCGTGGCAATGACCAGTTTATCGTATTCCTGCTCAAAAGTCTCGCCGCTGTTTACTTTACGGCATACTACTTTCTTATTTTCCCGATCAATCTCAATTGCTTCCGTTTCTCCTACTGCGTTGATGCCTTTGGCATTCATAAAAAACTTAGAGTCGCGAATGACTCCAGTAGGCGTTTCAATCAGTTGGTTTCGGTTATCAAAGGTACCGCCAACATAATAGGGATACCCGCAAGAAGCCATGGAGAATTCAGCTTCCCGTTGTATGATTGTGATTTCAGCATTCTGATCCATCCGGCGGGCTTTGGCTGCGGCTTTCGGTCCAGCAGCGGATCCACCGATAACTACGATACGTTTGTTGGTCATGTCTCATCCTTTTATCATTTTTTGTTTTTTCGCACGGTAACTTTTAGCACCGTCATCTACAAAAGCATCTTTCAATGCTATGTTGCAACAGCCCTACTTCTTTTACATTCATAGCATTTTTCATGCCAATTATAACCGAAACATAAGATACTCTTATTAAAAGAGATTAGTTTTTAAAGAGGTGTTTTTATGGTTGCAATAGCGTTGCAATAGCATTGCTGTGTTGCATTGCCGTTGCACGTGCAGTGTTGAGGGCAACCCGGATATTTTGACGGGGTGTTCATACACGTGTCCGTGCCAAGCCGTAGGCTGCCGGCAGAAACAACAAGGTGAGCAACAGTGAATACAGCAATCCGCCTATTACAGCAATTGCCATGGTTACGAGCATATCGCCTCCTTCGCCGAGGTTCATTGCCAACGGCGTTAGTCCTAGTATGGTGGTAAGCTGGGTCATTAGAATTGGACGGACCCGAATGGGTGCCGCTTTGCGGATGGCTTCTATAGGCGTCATGCCGGATTGTCGATATTCTTCTGCCAGGGCCAGTAGCACTACACCCTGGGATGTGATGCCTCCCATCATTACGAGCACCCCGATTTGCACGGTTATGCCGACGGGTTCTCCTACAATGTACAGCGCAAGCAAAGCGCCGGTTAGTGTCAACGGTACATTTATCATGATCAAAAAGGGCAGCACAAAGGATTCGAACTGGATAGCCAGGATTACGTAGGCGAATAGTATTGCAAAGCCGAGTATCAAACCCATTACACGACGGCTTTCCGCCATAAAGCGGGCTTCACTGCCCATTGATATTTCAACTCCTGAGGGCGGTTCCAGATCAAACGCTACTTTTTCAGCGCGTGCAAGGGCTTCACCTACACTGATTCCGGCGGGGTCGGCACGTACAATCACGCGCATGATTTGGTCTTCGCGGGAAATTTCTACAGGTCCGACCGAGCGGCGTACTTCTGCAATATCACGCAGATAGATGGGGGCTCCATTGCGTGTATCTATTATGAGGTTTTCCAGATCGGTTTTGCTGGCAAGTGTAATTTCCTGTACCATGACCCGGATAGGATAGTACTCTGTACCTTCGCGATATTGCGTTCCCACCAGACCCTGAACCAGGGTTCGCAGAGTGGTTGCCACTTGGTTAACGGAAATTCCCTGAGCGGATGCACGTGCACGGTCTACGTATACACGATACTCCGGTTTGCTCATATCCATTGATATGTTGACTCCTGAAAGCCCCGGTGTCTGTGCCAGTTCTTCCGCTAGTTGTTCTGAGAATTCGTAAAGGAGTACAGCATCGCTTCCTTTTACATTGACTTCTACGTCCTGTTCTCCTACTTTGCGCAAACCTTTTATGGGTCTTGATTTCACGGGTATCTTTGCGCCGGGTTCATCCGATTGTATCTTGGCCAGCCAGGGTCTAATTTTATTTATAAATGCTCCTGTACTGATGTTGCGTTTACTGCGGGGAACAAGCTGAATATACAGATTCCCTTCATTACCGACTTCAAGTGTATAGAGACCAAAGACACGACCGCCTGCAAGTTGGAATATACTTTCGATTTCGGGCAGTCCCTGAATTTGATCTTCAACCCGAGTCAAAATACGTTCTACTTCTCCCACCGAGGTTCCACTGGGCATCTTGAGTTTGACCATTACACGCCCATCATCCAGTTTAGGCAAAAATTGTGTACCTGCCTGAGATGCCAGCCAGATACCTACGGCAAATGCTATAAATGCAGTTGCGATCACCGCCCATTTCATACGCAGACATATTCCAAGCACACGTTCGTAGATCCGGATACCTCCCCCAATAATTTTATCGAAGATCCGGGCAATAAGAGAGGGCTTTCCCTTACCTTCACTACGCAGCAGCCTGTCGGTTAATAACGGGGTGAGGGTTACTGCTACCAACAGCGAGATAACAACGACTCCGCCTACTACGAGCACCAGTTCTTTGAAGAGTATGGCCGCCATGCCGGGTACAAATACGAAGGGTAAAAAGATAGCAAGAAAGGTTAGCGTGGCAGTTACAATTGCAGAACCTACTTCTTTTACGCCCTGTTGGGCATAGTTGTCTACGCCCTCGGCTTTCAATCGTGTGATATTTTCCAGCACAACAATTGAGTTATCCAAAATAACTCCTAGAGCAACTACGAGCCCTCCAAGGGAGAATACGTTGATGGAGAAATCAGCTGCTTTCATCAATGCAAAATTGGCCAACAGGGTGATTGGTAATGCTACAACCATCACGACTACCTGCCGCCATCGTCCTAAAAACAGGTAGACAACCATAATGACAAGGAGACCTGCTATGATTGCTGAATTTTCTACACTGCGTATAGCACCCATTACATAGGTGCTCTCATCCTCCACGTACCCGAATTCAATATCATCGGGCATATCACCGCGTTCACGCAGTTCATTGAGTCGTGCTTTGACTCCATCTGCAACCGCAACTGCATTTGCTGCATACTGCTTGAGTACTTTGAATTCGACACAGGGTTTACCGTTGAAATGGGTAATGATTCGCATTTCTTCATGGGAGTCTTCCACACGGGCAATATCCCTGATATAGATTTCTTCACCGCCTGGACCTGTAGCCACGACGATATCCTCGATTTCTTCGAGGTTCTCGAACTCTCCCATGGTACGTGCAATAATTTCCCGGGATTCAATAGTTACGCGTCCTGCAAAGGTTTCCTGGTTTCCATCATAAAGGGCTTTGGCAATTTGAGCAGGAGAGATGTTGTATGCCTGAAGGCGATCAGGATCAAGGTGGACCCGGATTTCCCGTTCCATTCCCCCTACAAGTTCAGCTCCGGCAGTACCGGAGACTGTGGCTAATCGATCAATGAGCCATATATCAGCCCATTCACGCAGCCAGACGAGGTCGTGCTTGTCCGAGGTAAGCATGATCTCGAGTACGGGAAGCTGCGACGGGTCGGCTTTAATAATAACCGGAGGATCCATGTCGCGGGGTAATCGCTTGGTAACCCTTCCCATGGCAGCCACCACATCCTGGAAGGCAACTTCCACATCTACTTCGTAAAGGAAATTTACGAGCAGCGTATACATGCCCTCAATGCTGGACGATTCGATGTAGTCCAGACCGTCGACTGTGGCGATTACTTCCTCCAGAGGATCAGCAATATTTGTTTCGATATCGTCTGCTGTTGCCCCGCGCCACCAGATATGGACTTTCACCATCGGGTACGAGATATCCGGCAAGTAATTTACATCGAGTTGTGTCAGGCTGAATAGACCGGTGGCAATGGTTGCGACAACCAGTACGGTAACCGCTACAGGACGTCTTAATGCGGCATTGGTAATTTTCATTTTGTATCCTTTCCGGATACTTCTGTGTTATCCATATCTTTTTTTTCTTTATCTACCCGGACGCTTGCGCCTTTTTTTAAATTCAAATTCCCATCAGTGACCACAATATCCCCTGCCTCGATACCTTCAATGATTTGGATATGTGTTCCTTGTTCCAAGCCGATGGTAACAGTTTTGCAGATAGCTTTCCCTTCCTCAACGACATACACGTTTTTGTCGCCCCTGGGCGTAGTAATAATGGCTGCATCGGGAATAACAACGGCATCATCGATCACCCGTCCCTGCACAGATACTCTTGCAAAGAGCCGTGGAATAAGTTCAACGGGATCGGTAACTTTTACTTCAACCATTCGGGTTCGGGAATCCAGTTCCAGTCGGGGATAGACACGTTCAATTACTGCGTTGAAGGTTTTGTTAGGGTACATGTCAAAACGGACAACTGCCGGGGTTCCTTTGGTGATATGGGCGGAACAACTTTCGGGGAGTCCAACTCGTACTACGAGGGTGGAGGGATCCATCATTTTTAACAAGGGTGTTCGCGGGGTAGCTAAATCGCCCGGGCGGATAAAAACTTCAGTGATTATTCCCGCAAAAGGAGCTGTAAGCAGGCATTCGTCAAGCTTTTTCTGTGCAAGAGTTGTTTTTGCGATTGCCTCATCTACAGCGGCTTGCTGCACTGCGATTTCCGTTCGGGTGGGTCCTGCTTTCAGCATGGTTACCAATTCCCGCGCAGATCCAAGTTGTGTACTGCACTTTACATAGTTGACGCGGGCTTTCTCTACTTCTTCGCCTGGAAGTGAGCCGCTTGTGACCAGTGACTGAACTCTTTCCATATCCGCTTTGGCAAAATTTGTGCAGTCCGCAAATTGTCGAACAGATTCGCTTGCTTGTGCTATTTCTTCTGGACGTGCTCCTGCTATAAGATCGTCCAATTTCGCTTTTGCCAGGTTTTCGGCAGTTTTGGCAGTTACAACTTCCTGACGGTATAAGGGACGATCTATTTCAACGAGGCGTTGTCCCGCCTCTTCCACGCGGTCTCCTTCTCTCCAGGGACAGTATGCGATGGGTCCCTCAATGGTTGCTTTGATCATTACGGTGTTAACAGCGACAACGTTTCCTGTTGTTTCCAATTGTTCTACCATGCGCATGCTTTCTGCTGTGGCGACTTGGACGAGGGCAGGTTTTTTTGTTTTTCCCTTTTTCAGATTCCCGTCTTTTGAGCCACAACCTGCCAGGGCAAGTATTACTCCGCAAAGAATTACGGGTACTATAAGGTATTGTACTGCTTTCATTATTTCTCTCCTTTTTTGAGGTCAGTTGCTTTTTTGCTATGGGTTGTTATGCGATCTTTATTGCGGGTGAGTGGGTCGTTTTTTATTCCAATCTTGCCCAAAGCAAGACGTAATTCTACCCCGCCTATATTGTGGTCGCGAAGTGCCTGGTAATAATTCACCTGTGTGTTCAGTAGTGCTGACTGTGCGTCCAGAACATCGAGGATTGTGCCTTTTCCATAGTCGTACTTTTCGCGTTCGATTCGCAGGCTTTCCTTCGCTTCTGAAATACTTTTGCTGGTTACTTCAACACGTTTACGTGCAGAGTCAAGATTGAGTGAGGCCGTATCAAATTCAAGTTGGATTTGGAGTTCAAGCTGTCGAAGGCGTTGCTGCATGGCATGTAAACGGGAATATTCCCGGGCTATTGCTGCACGGATTCTGCCGCCTTCGAAAAGGGGGATATCCACTGTTATACCGATTTTTCCAATCTCTTCAAAACTGTCGGCATCTTCTACGGTTGATTGCGAATAGCGCAACGAATTAAATCCCTTTAGACCGAAGGTGGGGGTAAGTGAACCGCCGCCGGACAATGGGGATGTATGTGATACTGAGGGATTACCGTTTTTGTCTATTGAGAATGCGTGGGAATTTGTGCCGGCAGATTTTTCGGAATCCCCTATGCCCCATCGTCCGCCATATGCGGCTTCAATGGATATTTTTGGTTCCCGGTTTCCCCGTGCCACGTCCACTTTTCTCGCCTGTGCCTCCAGTGCTGCTGCAGCTGCAGCATAATCTGAACGTCGTGTTAATGCAAGGGAAATATCCCGTTCCTCTTCTTCAACTTTACATAAGGTGAGGTCGCCGCTAATATCAAAGTTGGGGAAGTCCTTCGCTTCAATGCCAATGAAGTTGGAAAGTACATGCATGTGTACAGAAAGCGTGTTGCGTTCCCGAAGCAATTGCTGTTCGATATCTGCCAGGCGTACCCCCGTGCGCAGTGCATCTACCTTAGCGGCTTTTTGTGCTGCAATAAAATTTTGTACCCGTTCTACGTGTTGTTCAAGGGCACCATACGAAAATTCCAGGGACTTGATAACGTGTCGTTGTGCCAATATTCCGTAATACATACTGCTTACGTTGAAGATTAATTCTTTACGGGTTCGTGCCAGGGTGTGTTCTGCCGATTGTGTAAGCAGTGCTGCGGATCGGATCTCGTTTACAAGGGTACCTCCTGCATAAATCGGTAACTGAAGGGTAAGATTAGCAGAAGCAATATCGTCTGTGTAGTAACTGGCTTTTCCCGGGGCAGAAGGGGGTACCAGTCGCTGAACATCTTCGTAATGAAAGTAGTCACCCGTTAAATGAATCCGGGGCCACCGTTTTGCTGACCGGGTGCACTTTTCAGCTGCCGCTGTTTTTACATCCCACGCGTTAGCAGCTACCCCCGGATTTTTTTTAAGTGCAAGATCAATGCATTCATTAAGGCTAAAGGGCCCGGTTTTTGTGGGGAGGGGGTCGGGGGTAACTGGAATTTTTGGTTTTGTTCTCGGACGAATCAGACAAAATTTAGTATGGTTTTCGGAAATAACATTTGAATTTAAATAGGTTTCCGTGGGAGAGAGTGTCGTGCAGCCCCCAAAAATAAGAGTGGTGATAGACACGATAAGCAGGGATATCCGTCCCCAATAAAGGGGGTGTTTTGTGGCGGAGATATTTCCCGCTTCTCCGTTTTTATCGTCACTTATATAGTTGCTTTTGCTACTGTATCGCATGGTATTTTCCTACTTTTTCATTCTTATTAAAAGGTTTTCTATCAAGGTTAAGAAAGGAGTGCTCTTACTATCCCGGCTAGTAGAAGCAGTTTTCGTGCCAATCGAATAAAAAGGGATAAAACAGCCTTGTTAAAGGATATCTATCTTTTCATATCGTTTCATAAAAGTTGCAGGGATGTTGCGAAAACAACACGATGTTGCATTGGCAACGGGTTTTGTGTTTATATATGCATTGCAACGGGTTTGATTTTATTTGTACCCTTGGATTTCGGCTTTGTTAGAAAGATAAAGGAAAGATTGACATGAATTACCATATGTTGACAGAACCTTATAGATCCATTCTTAACTCCCTTTCGGAAGGGGTTTGTGCTGTTAATGCACAATTAAGCATTGGGTGTTTTAATTTGCAGGCAGAACGTCTTACGGGAATAACAGCCGAGCATGCTTTGGGCAGTAATCTGAAGCGGGTTTTTCCACACGATACCAAAGCCTGGCAGAAATTAGTGATGGATGTACTTGAATCTATGAAACCGATTCGTAATATTCGAAAGGACTTGGAGAAACCGTCTGGAGAACGTATTCCTGTAACAGTAAATGCAGCACCGGTGCGGGATCAGAAGGGTGCGGTGACAGGCGTGGTCTTAACTTTTCAAGATAACAGTGCCATTGAAATACTTCGCCGTGAATTACGTCAGGAATGTACTTATGGTGATATTGTTACTAGAAACAGCCATATGCACCAAATGTTGGATATTCTTCCTCATGTGGCAGAGAGCGACAGTACGGTTCTGATTTTGGGTTCTACGGGCACAGGGAAGGAATTATTTGCCCGTGCTATCCATGCTGCCAGCGCCCGCAGCAGAGGTCCTTTTGTGGCAGTAAACTGCGGTGCACTTCCTGATAACCTTTTAGAATCAGAATTATTCGGTTACAAGAAAGGTGCCTTTACCGATGCCAAGCAGGATAAACCGGGACGTTTTGCTTTGGCGGAAAAGGGAACCCTGTTTTTGGATGAGATAGGGGATCTTTCCCCGGCTATGCAGGTGAAACTCATGCGTGTTCTTCAGGAAAAAGAATATGAACCGCTGGGCGCAATCAAATCAGAAACGACGGATGTGCGTATTTTAGCGGCGACTAATCGGGATCTCATCGTCATGGTCAAAGAGGGGACATTCCGTCCGGATCTTTATTATCGGTTAAATGTTATCGAGTTTGTACTGCCTGCTTTGGTTGACCGTCCCGAAGATATTCCTCTGCTTGTTGAACATTTTGTGGAGGTACTCAATGCCGAAAAGGGAAGAGATATAGCGCGTGTATCCCAGACTGCAATGAGTTGGTTAATGGATTATGAATACCCGGGGAACATTCGTGAACTCAGGAATATTATTGAACGTGCCTACGTACTATGTCGTTATGACGAGATTCGTGAAGAATGCCTGCCGAGTCATTTGCTGGAGAACAATCCCGTTCGTCGTTCTATCTCCACCAGACATTTATCTCCTTCCCTGCAGCGGATGAATGCGGAGGAGCAGGAAAATCTTATACGGGAGGTTTTAATAAAGCATAATATGCATCGCGGGAGAACTGCCGAAGA
>JAGLCZ010000515.1 GCA_023145975.1 Candidatus Hydrogenedentota bacterium
CAAAGCAGGATGTACCTGATTATCAATAAAGGCAACAAAAGCTTCGTATTCCACGGCCGTTACTTGCGGACAATTACGCATCAATTTTAATTTCAGGAACGGGATCAGTCCCCGCTCATTCTGCATTTCAACGCGTAACAATCGCCCTAATGTTTTCCGGGTCGCCATGCGTGTTGCATTCACCCCAAAATATTCTGTAGCCGCATCTTCAATACTGTGTGCCTCATCAAAAATAACACGTCTGTATTTCGGCAACACCGCTGCACCGGTAAAATCACCCAGTTCTTTCTTCACCGCAATATCGGCGAAAAGCATGTGGTGGTTCACCACCAATAAGTCAGCCCGTGCCATTTCCTTACGTGCCGCCATAAAAAAACATGACTGAAAATAGCGGCAGCTCCCTCCGGCACACATATCGGCTTCACAATTTACCTTTTCCCAGACACTGCGCTCAGGTATAAAATGAAGTTCCGCACGACTGCCATCGCGGGTATCTTCGCCCCATACAGTAATTGCACGGAGCTGTTCCGCATGCGCCTCATCATCGAAAAGAGATATTTCCGCAAAAGCATGGTGTAATTTTCGACGGCACAGGTAATTATTTCGACCTTTTACAAGACACGCCTTAAAAGGTTCTTCCACGCATTTCTGAAGCAAGGGTAAATCGTGAGCAGCTATCTGTTCCTGTAAATTGATAGTGCGCGTTGAAATAACAATCCGTTCCTTATTGCGCAATGCCCACTGTACTGCAGGAAGCAAGTACGCCATGGTCTTCCCGACCCCTGTAGGCGCTTCAACAATGGCAATGGTATCGGTATTAAACGCTTCAATAATGGCCTCCGCCATCTCCACCTGTTGGGGACGCAATTCAAAATTATCAATATTTTTTGCCAATGCTCTCCCGGTACTGAACTCCCGTACCAGTTCCCGGGGGTTAAGGAGGACCTTCTGTTTCGGTGTAAAGGGCTCAACAACCACGTACACGCGTGTAGCAGGATTGTCTACAATATATACGCCATGACCATGAGCGCTATACATCGCCGCCAGTTCCAAGTCGGCAGTACTGGGGGCGAGATTACCTGATGGATGGTTATGCAGCACAACTTCCCGCAGGTTCAACTGTGTAAAAAGTGCAGGCACCGCTTCGGCATGTCCCCGTGCCAATACGCGCACCTCCTCCACCATTCCCTGTGCATCGAGTGTCCCGGCAAAAAAAACTTCGTTCCCGCCTGCAGCGGTAATCTGCTGCTGCAGCTCCTCTGCGGCAGTACGGATGATTCGTTTCAGTATGGATTCGCCATCAGGCATAGGTAGTATAATTTCCAATAGGTTATGATCAAGCGCGGGGATGAAATTTCTTGTGCGCTGTTGACAGGCGTGCAGCACTTACATGGGTATAAATTTGCGTGGTGCCAATATCTGCATGCCCTAACATTTCCTGCACAGCACGCAAATCCGCTCCATTATCGAGGAGATGGGTGGCAAAGGAATGGCGCAATAAATGGGGTGTTACATTCTGCATGATATTCGCCTGCCGGGCATATCTTTTAACCCTGCGCCACACGGTGGTGCGACTAAGCCGCTTTCCTGATGTACCGATAAATACAGCATCATCCCGTTGTGCCCACTGCATACGGCAGGGCAGCCACGTCTGTATCTTTTTTATGGAACACCGTCCAAGAGGCACCATCCTGAATTTCGCGCCTTTTCCGCGTACACGCACATTCGCTTCTTCCAGGTTCACATGCTTTACCGGCAACGCTGCCAATTCTGATATACGTAAGCCGCAAGCATAGAATAACTCGAGTATGGCGGCATCACGTATTCCTTCCGGCGTTGTCACATCCGGGGCAAGAAGTAACCGTTCAATTTCCTCTGTGGAAAGCCATCGGGGTAACTTACGCACCAAATGAGGGGCTTCAGCCATTTCAGTAATATCGGTGTCGCAAAATCCTTCTTCGAGTAAAAAACGATGAAAACGCCGTATAGCACTCAGGTGACGGGCAATAGATCGGGGCGACAGCTCTGCATCTCGCAACAACGATAGATGATCAATTACATCTTCAAATACGATCTCTTCGGGGAGCATGATCCCCTGCTCTTCAAGAGTACCCAAATAACGTTTCACATCTGCAGCATAGGCTGATAACGTTTTTTCGGCAAGACCCACCTCGAAAACAACCGATTCCATAAACCGGTCAAATGCAATATTCAAGGCAAATAATTCTTCCGACATAAGCACCGCCCTTAAAAAAAAACACCCCGATGCCGCGCATGCGCGACACCAGGGATATAATTACTATGCTCGCGTAGTTCTATCAGTCAACAACTACGGTAATATCAAATTCGGCGCGACGATTCAGTTTGCGGTTTGCAGACGTATCATTCGGCACTGCCGGACGCGTCAGACCATAACTAACTGTTTCAACACGACTCACAGCAATACCACTTTCAACCATGTAGGCCTTAACGGAATCAGCACGACGCTGACCAAGTCCCATGTTGTAATTGGCAGGACCAACGTTACACGTATGTCCTTCAATAACAACTGAATCTTTGGAATACTTCTTCATTTCCGCGACCAGCTTGTCAACTTCTGCTTTGCCTTCGGCCTTCAA
>JAGLCZ010000516.1 GCA_023145975.1 Candidatus Hydrogenedentota bacterium
CTTCCGTGGGACCACTTTCTACAAGGCCACGATAGTACACCATGGCATAGGATAACGCAAGCACCAGCAAAAGGAGAAGCAATGCTATAACACCTAGAAAAGAGAATAACGTGAGTGCCTGGTTACGGTGGGTTTGAAGATATCCGGAAACAGTCTTGCGACGGGTAAAAATAAGAGCCGGGATAAAGCCCATGTAAAGCAGCAGGGCAATAATGCGATCCCCAAAAGAGAACGGAGCATTGCACTTACCTTTACAGTCCGAGGTCAAATGGGGATGCCTCATCAATCTGAAGGATAATTTCATCCATGGAAGGACTGAACAACATACCAATAAATAGTATCGGTGAAAATAATGTATAAATCAAAAACCAAACGATGGAGGAAACCCATAGCCCCGGCACAAACATTGAAAGTCCCAAATTCTTTTCTGTCATCACAAAGGCTCTCCCGTCATATACACCTGCTAGAAAACAAACCCCCTACTTCAGAAGCTTTGAATCATCGGTTGGAATTCCCATTGCCTCTGCCGCCATATCCATCAGATCGATAATCAAAGACATGGGAGAATGGCTGCTGAACAGCGCAATGATAAAAATCACAGGAGAGGCGATTGTCAGCACTACATTAAGTAATAACCAGCCAATCCAAATACCAGGCACATAAAGCGCCATTATAAAATCTTTACTGTCCACTGCTATGCAGTCCTGTTTCAACGCAACTACGGCTCAACTGCCCTCAAAAGATATGAGAGCGTAACATAAACCCAGGCGACTGACTATTTTATACCTACAGCATCCCGGACATTATAAAACAGAAGCAATCTCTCAGTTTATCTCATATATCAGATAATAGGGACCGTAGAAATTTCTGTGAAATACAGCCTCCGAGCCAACGAAACTATAACTATCCACATAACCACCATCAACATAAAATTCTACACTGTACCTGCCCGGCTCCGGATTACCACCTCCATCTAGGGGTATAGTCGGAGTAAAAAGACCTGAATTAGCACGACCCACCGGCAATGGCGGTTCATCATAATATGCAGGAATATAGAAGTAATCATCCGCATCATAAGGATCAATCGAAGGATAAGAAAGTCCCAAAGAACTATACTGTTGATAATAATCAAAGACCGCTGTTACAGGTGTCGTATCAGGAGCTCCTCCCCCTGTAAATACCACTTTCCATAAAAGCCTGTCAAATTTTAAATGTTCAAATCCAATATTAAGAATATCTAAACGCACGGGCTCTTCTAGCGAATCTGTTATAATGCGCCTCGTCTCTGGCGAATCAAATTTTGGTGTAAAAACGCGTACTGGATGAGGATAAAACGTCTCTGAACGCGGCTCTGCACCCACTTCCAACCAATTGATATAAGCAAAGAACTTACCATCGGGTGAATCAGGATCATAATAAGGAGCCAGCATCTCAAAATCGAAAACAAATGAATCTACAGCAATCCCGGTGAAAGTAATATCAACAAGACTGCCCCAATCCCCGTAAAGAAGCGGAGTGGCGGGAGAGGCCACCTCCAGGGTAATAATCCCGGTGGCGGGATCTGCTGTAAGGCTCCAATCACCACTACCCACAAGCCCACCATTATCATTGTCTGTCTTAACAACAGTCCAGGGTAAATCCGGAACCGTTGTGATTTTAAACTGAAGACGAGTTATATTACGCGGCATATAAGAACTGTATACCTGCACCATCGCAGTTCCATCAGGTTGAA
>JAGLCZ010000517.1 GCA_023145975.1 Candidatus Hydrogenedentota bacterium
AAAACATCTGCTCGATACTGGAGAAATTGAGGAAGGGATTATCCACAAAGAGGATTTAAAGGATCACACAAAAATCTTCCTCATCAACTCTGTTCGCGGATGGATGCCAGCGGAACTGATAAACAAATAACTATTTTGATCTGCGTTCATAGGAAGAGAAAATGGAGCTGGAACGGGGAGTCGAACCCCGGACATCGTCATTACGGACTGAGGCAGGATCCGCAGTTCAAGCGCATCTCCTCCCAACGATTGCACCGCCTCAACTTCAAACCCTGAAAACTATGCAACCAGCAATCATCCTTAGATTAAGGGACCTACCTTAGAAAAAAATAATCATATTAAAATCATTTATGGCTTGCCAGCCTTGTCAGGGAAATCAAAGATAAAAGGCTCAAACCTATTAGCAGCCAATCGCCTAGATAGCGCTTAAAATCACCCTTGGTACCAGTATTGCCATGGCAAAAACCACAATGGTAATCCTCAGCACCAAGCTCTTCCCTGCTTAAATAGCCATCACCGTTGTCATCCAATTGGTTAAATTGATCCTGGGTTAATTCCGGCAAGGTAACATGGACCTCTTCCAAACTCAACAGCCCATTATCATCGGTATCACTATCATCAAACGCCTCCAAAAGGACCCCTGTCATTTCTTCGCCTTCTACAGATTCGCCTTCTACAGGTTCGCCTTCGCCCTCAATTGGTTGGATTGTTAAAATAAGACTGACAGTTTGACCGGAATTAACCTGCACAGAACTGGTAGCATTACTAAAGCCCTCTTTTTCAACGACAACGGTATAAGTTTTAATTGGTAATACAGGGAAATATGCAACACCTTGAGTGGAAGTAATATTTGACATCCCCCCAAAATCCAATAAATATACATTCGCATCAGAAAGAAATGCATCAGTAGCGGCATTAAATACGGTTACAGTAATAGCCCCTGCGATTGTAGCGCCTGTATCATCACGAACAACTAAATCATAAAAAGCATTTGCACTGTAAACTTCAGGGGGAACGTTTGTAACACGTATCAGGTAAAAACCTTCTTCATCCGCACGCCACTGAATAAGAGATGCACCAAATTCTTCAGGATTGCTGTCATCATCTTCGGCAATAAGAACCAAATCTTCATCTTCTCTGTACAATTGGATATAGGTGTTAGCTGCCTCCCCCAAATAGCTCGTTTCTATCACTATCATCTGATCTTTATATGCAAAAAAACGTGCCCAATCCTCGTCGTTCTCCTGGCTAAAGTTATGACGTTGTGCAGTGCCCCCCAAGCCTATCCAAGACGCTGTTTCTGAAGTGTTATCAGACTCATATATATCCGAAATTACCGTTGCTGATTTTTGTTCCACCTGTGTAATTGCTGGTGCAGAGATATCGCCGTTAATATCAACTGCAAATATGCGTATTTTATAAACCCCGCGATAAATAAATCTGTCATAAATACTTTCATAATGACCATCTTCATCTTCAACGAGAAGTACATAATTGCCTTGGCTACTAACACCGCAATCACGCGGGTCATAGTCCGGCGAAGTAATTAAGGCAAATACTGACACAATCTCCGCAGTGCTGGCAATCGTATCTACCCAAATTTTGGCTGTTGTCGTATGGTCTGTTTTTTTACCATCCAGCACTTGTGGTGGCGAAAAAGACTGAATAATGGGTGGATCTGAGGCATACTGAAGACCTATCCCCAATACTGTTTCTATTGCAATTCTTCCATCAACCGAACTTTGATAAATTCCATCACCTGTATCATCCAAACAGGGTTCAAAACTGGTATCAAAAAATTGTAACGTATTTGCCGCATACAAAAATGCACTACGCAAATTTGCCCCGGCTAGTATTTGTCGCCAGAAGAAGCGGGAAAAGGAAATATCACCAACGACATCGAAAGATGGTGCTGCATCTATTCCTGCACCGCTAATAACAATACGTTCAATGTTATCCCCGGCAGCAAGAGCAGGGAGAAAACCACCTGAAGAACAAAAATCACAAACAAAAGAAACGGTACCGGGCAATGATTGCTGAAGTTCGTCGAGCCAACCTTTTACTGTTGGTGCAAATAAGGTCTCCCCCGGTCCTAGCTCCACATAATCAGAAGTTCCGATACCTGTGATATAAATCACTAGATCCTGGGTATTAGTTGCCGCCCATTGTGTTACAGCATACTGTAGATTATCCACCGTCGGCAATCCAATTACCGCCGGTGCAATTGCTTCCGCACAATAGAACTGAATATCTTCGTCACTGTAACCTTGGAATTGAAGCGCTTGATAAGCAAGCAAAGTATTTTTTTTAGTTGCCTGCCAGAAAGGATTATCGCTGGTACAGGCGGCAACAAGAACAGCACGCCGCCGCAAAGGACTCTCCACAGTCACAGTACGCGTAATAGGAACAGAAATACGTCCAGATATATCCCTTGCATATATGGAAAACTGGTAATTTCCAGGGATATGAAAATTATCGTATTCCCCTGCGTAGACATCCGTTGTAACCGGATCCAGTGGTACTGTCGGAAGCCATAGTACAGGCGCATTATATATATTTCCTATGCCTCCAGGCGAACGAACAACAGCCCATACCTGTGCAATATCTTCTCCGCTTTGAATATTGCTGACCGTTATAGTTACCGGTTTTCCCCCCTGACTGCTTTCCGGAACAGATACAGATCCGATGACAGGACGATTTGCACTGGATGCACCAGTCATACCCACATACATTTCGGAAACTGCAGCATAATCTTCGGATTCGTTTGCTATACCATTTCCGTTGCTATCTAATTGTGGCGTTTGTAATGCATATATTTCCTGGACAGTCGTCGCAGCAAAGCGATAAGCACCATCCACATCCAAACCATTCAAAATTTCCATCCAGAATATACTCGAAAACGACGCAGTACCTGTGCCCAGAAAATAGGCAGATTGTTCAGATTCCGTGCTGGTAATTACTGTTATGGCTGGTTCATAGTTCATTGTCGCAAAACCAGGAAGAAAACTTCCTGAATGACAACTATCATCAACCAAAAGAATATTGCCTGCTACCAAAGGTCGCACAACGTCGATCCACCCCCCGAGTACGGATGCATCAAGTATCTCAGTTTCATTCATGCGAAATGTAGTAATACCCCCATGATCCACAAGATAAACTACCAGCATATCGGCTGATTCAATCCATGATGTAAGTGCATACTCAAGTGCTGCAAGGGTGCAATCAGCATCCACGTCGTTGGCCAGCCCATCATTGTCTAAGTCCACTGAACTATCGGGAGAAAGATAATAGATGTCATCTTTTGTATAGCCGGAATAAATCAATGTGCGATAAGCAAAATTGGCACATAAACGTGTGGCGTCCCATAATGTATTCCCCGAAATGGGCCCCCCGCCCGCTACAATAACAGCTTTTGCCTGTTCTGCATTATCGATCGCCTGGAACTGTTGCAGCCGATTATTCAAAGTATCCGCCACCACTATCCTGTCTATTCCAAGTGCTGCCATTCCCCCCGGCTGATTAAACTGACCCGGTCCTGCCCCCACACTTCCAAACTGTGCCACGAATTCGCCCTGCGCCGTAAATTGCTGGATCCGATTATTGTCACTGTCTGATACAAGAATAGAGCCATCTGCAGTAACAGAAACTGCAACGGGCAACATAAATTGACCTGGATTAGAACCTTCTGTTCCCCAACTGCGCAGAAAAATGCCTTCCGATGTAAACACCTGTATGCGGTTGTTATAGGTATCCGCAACATATACTTGCCCGGCATCATCTACAACTACGCCAAACGGGCTAAAAAACTGCCCATTCTCAAATCCAAAACTACCCCATTCATTGACAAAAACACCTGTAGAAGAAAACTTGCGCACCCGGTGGTTTATGGAATCAGCAGTATACAGAAATCCATCATGGGCAGCAATTCGTGTAAATCCTGCGGTACCGCTTGTACCGCCGTCCAGACTGTTCCATTCCCGTATGTATTCACCATCAAGATCATACTGGCGCAACTGACTATCATATAAATCATAGGCATAAACAAGGTTATGTAAGCTATCCAATGCCAATGAATAGGGTTGCATACAGTAACCAGATTCATCTGCCTCCGGTCCCCAAAACTCAATAAACCGGCCTGCACTGCTATATTTCTGAATACGGGAGTTTGCAAAGTCCGCCACATACACATAGTTTGCTTCATCAGCCACAACATCCGTGGGACCGTTGAACTGATTGGTCCCATTGTATTGGCTCCCCCATGCAGTCACAAAAACGCCCGTTTCAGTAAATACTTGGATGCGATCATGCCAACCACTATCCGAAATAAGCAGATGACCATACTTATCCAGCGCCAAACCATCTGGACGCGCAAATTCACCGCCCCCCGAACCCTCACTGCCCCATGTACGTATAAATGTTCCTGACGCATTAAATTGCTGTATTCGGAAATTATCCATATCCGAGACGTAAACATCGTTCTCGGCATTCACGATAATACGTGCGGGGTGGTTGAATTGCCCATTTTCTGCACCTGTACCTCCCCAGACTTCCGATAAGACACCTTCATCATTCAGAAGCACTACGGTATCATTACCAGAATCGACAACATACACATTACCCAGCGAGTCAAAGGCAAGATCGGTGGGTTCGTGCAATGTATAACCGTTTTTTTCATTCTCACCCCATACATCAAGATATACCCCTTCCCCATCAAAAATCTGAACGCGATGGTTGCCCGTGTCAGCTACATACACATTGCCATACCCGTCTAATGCGATTCCCTGCGGTTGCGAAAACTGCCCAGTACTAGAGCCTATTTCCCCCCAGGAAACGAGCTCTTCACCTGTTGTCGAAAACACACGCACACGACATGCCGCACTATCAAGCACATATACATTACCATCCAGATCCACGGCCACGTCCTGCGGCATCACAAAAGCATTCCCATCTCCTCCATTCCACATGGTAATGAAATGCCCCTGGGTAGTAAATTTCTGTACCCTCCCGTTAAAAGAATCTGCAATATACACATTGCCATTGATATCACAAGCGATTCCTGCTGGACTTCCAAAATACCATGGCTGTGTGAGCATGGGCCATAATCGATCAAAGCGATACGTTGTTTCGGAAAAGGCGGAAGAAGTAATCAAAGCCACCATGATCAGAAAGAAAGCACATGTTTTTTTTGAAAATTTGATTCTCATCGCAAAACTCCGCAATAAATTGCTGTCCATCACTTTACACAACACTACTTATTATATGTAGTATACCATGTCATAACTCAATACTAAGTGTATAATTCAAATGGTTCTTCATCATATACTGGAAAAAGCCTGCCTAATTCTCAAAAAGAAATATTCGAGAAACTATCGACCGGGTCATCACCGATGCGCGGATCGCCCCTACTCCGTCTTTCCCGTCTCCACCCCGGACGGGTTTAGAAATCATATCTGCCATTTTATCAGCCTTATCGACCATAACGCCCGACATGGAAGTCGGGACGCTACAATTCCGACCAACATAGAAAAGACAACAATTTTTACCATCGTAGCAGCATCCAGGTTCCATCCCGGACGATCGTCACTTGCCCGGGATTTGACGAAGAACCATTCAAATAATAATATCGCAGATTACCAACCCCCTGTACGGGGAATTGCACAAAATAACTCAAATAAATTCCCTTTAAGTCAAAGAGTACAGAAAACCTTCATTAATGGCATTGTCCTTTCGAATATCTCCTAATCGTTATCATTCACATCAATTATCCATTCCTTCTTGTTTCCATTTTTTTCCTGCATAGACCAATGCCAAGGAAACCAACAACGTAATCAGTAGAAGCAATGCACTTTTGTGCAGCGGCACACCTTCAGACACGGTCAAGTAGAAAGTCGCAGTAATCGGATCGTCCTTTGAGAACACCTGCGTTGCCTCGTACAAACCTGTGTGGTCCAGGGTCGCTTCGCCTAATATCAATAACGCATCCATTTCACCAATTATATCATGGCCCTCATGACGCCAGTGGGTTTCCCACGCGTCAGGAATGTCTTCGCCATGGAACTCCAGTTCCACCCATTCACCCACAGTCACCAAACTCAAACCACTGATATACGCGCCCAAATTCACAATGATCTGTATTGTCTCCTCATCACTGAGAATCGGGTCTCCATTATCCGTTACGCTAAAGGTCACCGTATAAGGGGAACCTGCCACAGCACTTTGTGTCGGCTGCCAAATACACTGACCTGTTACCGTGTCAAAACTTGCGCCCAAAGGTAGACCCGCTTCCCCATAGGTCAACGTCTGAGCCGCGTCCGGGTCCGTTGCCGTCACCTGAAACGAGAGTGTATGACCGTGTGTCACCTGTTTGTTGCCAATCAACGTCAACGTGGGCGGACGGTTTCCGTCCGGTTCAAGCTGAAGGTTCAGCACCGTATACCGACCGCTGGTCACTATCACCCCGTTCACCTGTAAATCGGAATAGCCGGGAGCACTGAGGGTCAAGTTGTACACCCCCTGTGAAACGCTGCCCAGGAAATACCCGCCCGAGGCCATCGAGGCTCCTTCCAGCGCCGTGGGTGACAGAGTCAGCGTACAACCGTTGATGCCCACACCACTATCCATATCTGTAACACTACCCGTTATCGCACCGGGCACTCCCGGACTGCCGCGTACCAGAAAACGGCGGACATCATTGGGCGAGGGCGATGCACCATAGGGGTCTGTCGGGATCACACGCCAGTAGTAATCATGATCGTTCTCAATACCATCACCTACATCCAGCGTCAGTACGGTATCGGTCAAACCATCTTTCACAAGGGTGGTTGCCACCGGAAACGCCGGGTCTTCGCTTACTTCTACACGATACGTTACCGGATCACCGTCAGGATCTACACTTTCTGTCCATGCCAAAAACAGGCTTACATTTACGATTCCGTCATCGGCAGGATACAACTGTGTCACTGCTGCCGGCGGCAGATTGCCCGTCTGGCTCACATAAATATTCGTTACCAGATACGCTCCTACCTGACCCGTGATACCGTCGCGCAGAAAGTAATATACCTTGTATGTACCCGGCGTTGTAAATCCGCCTGCAAGATCAGGATGCCCTGTCAAATCCGCATAACTCCAGCGGTGACGAGTGCGGCCATCGCCCAGTGATTCGGGTGCCGTACCCGAAACAATTGGACCCGCCATGGATGCCACACGCTGGAAGGTCTCATACCCTGCCGTCGCCACTGCCCCATCATCATATACAGGCGTCTTCACTTCAATCCATGATTCATCAGCTGGAATCAGTTCCCGTCCCGTCGCTTCTGCCCAAATGTCCTCTGCAAGCGGTTCGCCGGGGGACAGGAACACCGGCGGGATCGCTGTAAACCAGCCCACACTGTTACCTGCATTGCTGCCCAGACCCAGATCCATTCCGGCAACCAGTGCACCGTCCAGACCCGCTACCGAAGACAGCAGCCCTGTTGTGCCTGAACCATCACTGTTATCATCCAACCGGGGATGCTGCGGGATATTCGCGCCGCTGCCGGTACGTGATGCCGTATATTCATAACTCTTGTGGCAAGCCAGTTCAAAGGCATCCTTCACCGTACGTCCTTCGCCCGCATTCCTGAAAAATTCTGTCAGGAAAAAATCACCGTCACGAAGCAGCGTTTCTGTATTCTTCACGCCGCGATAGGCAATCTCGTTACCGCTGCTGCTGGCAATAATAATACGGTTTGTACCCGACAGTGCCGGGATAAAACTGCCGCTGTAACATGCGCCATAGACGATCGTAATCGGCTGTTCCGCTGCCGATTCCTTAACTACACCCAGTGCGCTTTGCAACACATCCAGCCAACCGCCGATATTACCTGCCGTGACAAATTCCACAGGACCTGTAGCACCCACGTCCAGGTAGAAGATACCCGGATTACCGTGGTCTACCAAAATAAGATACAGCGGTGCCGGTGATGCCAGCATCTTGTTTTGAGCCCAGGTCTCGATAGCATATTGCAGATTAGCTGCCGTAGCGGCACCGGACACAGGATGACCGCGGTCCTCTTCGCCTGCAAGGTGTTCACGCAGGTAGTAGATGTCCTCATCGGCAAAGCCCCGGCCTTTGAGCACACTGTAAATATAATCCGAGGTTTGGGCATGTTCCCCGTGACCTTCCGCTGCTGCGTCCAGCCGACCCAATACGATGATAGCGTAGCCCGCACCTTCCTTGATGGTCAGGCGTGCTGCCGTCGTCGCGAAGTCCGCGGTGCTTGCAGAGCGCAGGTTCACATCCCCGTCAAACTGGGAACGGAAACGCCACACACCGGATTGATCAAATACAATGCCCGCCCCGTCAAATACCGTCTTATCAAAGTGCGCCATGCCGTTCGCGTCGGTCAGCGCTTCCAAAGGTGCCCAAGGTGTTTGGCCGTCAGGTGTCTGTACGGATAAGCGTATCGTGCACCCGGCAAGCAGGGGTAACAGTTCAGAGGGAAAGCCCGCCACGGAAAGGTCTGCCGTTACGGTAAAGGTTTCCGCACCGGAAAGGTTCAGTAACGCAGACGTATGGGATAAGCTCAGTTGCAGATCCGGTTGTGCACGTAATACGGTAAAGGTAACAGGACTGCTCGTAGCCGCCTGGTACGTCAGATCCCCGGGCCAGGACGCTGTCACCGACCATGCTGGACGCGCCTCGGTCGCTTCCGTAGGATAAAAAGACTTCATGTATACGCCGGAAGAAAACACTGTTCCCTCGGGGAAAGTGTTCGACACCACTCCCGACGGCGATGTACTCTCAAAGGTTACCGTGCCGCTGCCCGACGGTGTCGGGAATATCTGACCCAATACTGTCAACGACTGACCAAGGGTTACCTCCAATGGAGACACCCCAAAGGACATAAAGGAGGGCGTCACACCACCAAGAACGATCGTGCATTCCGGGGTCGTCACCGGTGTACCCGCCATATCCATGTCGTGAGGCGTTACCATACAATACCAGATATCGCCCGGCGTCGTGTTCATATTATCTATCTGGCTTAACAATGACGCTTCGGGTATGCCATCACTAAAAAGTGAGAAATCAGAATCGCCGGAATGTTTCACATACCAGTCGTATTCATAAACAACAGGATCGCCGTCAGGATCTACACTGGGAATAACAATCTCACACACCAAATTGGCGATGTTGCTTTGCACTGTCGGGAAAGAAACCGTGGGTGCACCTGCCGGCAGGTTGTCTGCTGTAGCCAAACTCATTCCGGGCCCGGGAACCGTATCAATATCCTCGCCATTTCTCGCAGTAGCCGTAAAAGTATAAGTCGTAGCCTTTGCTAAACCTGTTACACGTCTGGCATCCCAGGCAGCAGCCATACGAAATACGGGATTAGGACCGACTGTTCCATCCGCCTGTACCCACGTATCGCCGCTAACGGGAGGTGCCACCTGTATCGCATAACGGGTGGAAGCGGGATTCCCATCACCAGTATTGATGAAAAGATCAAGGGCATGTAC
>JAGLCZ010000518.1 GCA_023145975.1 Candidatus Hydrogenedentota bacterium
CAGGTAATGCAATACCTGCAGCCATACCCAGCTTGACAAAATCACGCCGACTCAACTCGGTAGGGACGGTACGGGACGAATTAAATGGGGAACGATTCATGACCATTTCCTTTCACAAGGTTATTACGATGACATTTTTTAGAACAACGATAATTATTGCATAAAACCCCACACAATACAAAAGCGACCGTAGCCAATTTCCAGAAAGGCTGCGGTCGCATAGTATTGAAATGATATTAGTCTCTGTCGAGATTTGGCGCGGGGTATTTATTATCCGGTACAACACGCACAGGTGTCGTGAACAGGAAGTCCGCACCGGGTGCAGAACCTTGAAAACGCAACTTCCCGTAGAAACCACGCCAACCTTGATTCGGAATCTCTGCTTCCATAATCCAGCCGCCTTCAGCAGGATCATACTCTAACACTTGCGGCACCCAAAGAGGGGGTTGTGAAGATTCGAGTCGGAAATCGCGCTGCTGGCGTGTATAAGCACTCCACACCGTGATCGTATCAGGAATCACATCTTTAGTGGTAGCATCAACAACAAAGGGACTGGGAGTCGCCGTCACCTTCGTACGCGCATAAGTAACGATCATACCTCCCACCACTTCTTCTCTGTTCTCCAAGGGCTCCCAGTTGTACGTCGGCAAGACCACGGGAGTCGTGGTATCGCTACTCATATTCTTCACCTGAGCGCGATAAAAGGCAAGCATGGTTTCAAGGGTATCTGTATCCACCATCAGGCTGTTTGTAAGACTATGATCCGCATTGGCAGCATAATGAAGGAAATTCTGACCGACCATATCATCGAAATAGAACTTCGACGAATCCGGTAAGAAGAACTGATCCCCCGTAGAGTTAGCTATCAGTTTTGGAAGCGTCAAAATATTGCGGTAGGTATAGGGATCCACAATCTCTAAGAGTGACTGCCCCCCGTCCGTGTCAAAACGGTCAAAAATTTCGAGCGCAACATAATCCCGTAATGCATTGGAATAGCCCCGGAAAATCCCGTTTAGCGGATCGGTAAAGGGATATCCCTGATATGCTTTATAGTGATGGCTAAGCTGCGCCGGCATATTCAATATGTCAATCACCATCGGAATAATAGCGGAAACACGCGATTCTGCACCGGTTGCCTCAGCGTGTATAGTTTCCGCCACGGCAGTCAGCCATGTTGCCCAGCCGCGCTTAGAAGCACCTACCACAACAAAGTTATCTACTTCCTGAACCCGTCCTGGCTTGTTCGCCATGAAATCCTGTACGGTATCCAACGCACGGACTGCAGCACGTGTCATGGGAAGCAACACCGGCCAGGTGGGTTCCGGCACACCCTCTTCATAGCTGTTCATATACTTATCGTAACTGTATGCGATAATAGCATCTTCAGAGCGGGAGTGCCTTTCACCGACAAAGTGAAGCGGTTGATTGGGTACCCCTGCCAGCAATACTACCAGCGACTGTGTTTCCGTGGCGAATTTTGAAAGCAGAACGATCTCCATAGGATCGACCCCTGACTCAATATCTCCACCGGAAATAACCAGCATGGCCGTACTCTCGCGCACATTATCCGGCTCGATGATTACCAGCTCGTGTTCCCATACAGTCTCATATACATCATTGGCACTGCGCCAACTCCCTGAAGTCATATTCAGTACGTAAGCGGCAACACCTTCTTCTGAAAGGTTATAGGTCGTCTTCAGCGAATACTCATAGAGGGGATCGCACGCATATACATACTGGTGAATAATGTCCGTTTCCGGAACAACGAGATCGGAATAGCTGTTGACGGCTATGGAAACATCGCTGAGCGATTCATAGTTCAGATTTCCAATGACAACTACCACCCGATTACCACAGATTTCCTCCTCCTCGTCCGCTTTCACGTTCGGCTGTAACCGCCGTACAATGATGGTGTCATTCACCCCGTCCTCCGTCGTATCCAATACTTCGTAATCACGATATAAACCGGCGGGATCACCCAATTCAACACCGTCGCTTCCTTCCTTATACACAGCCACTGC
>JAGLCZ010000519.1 GCA_023145975.1 Candidatus Hydrogenedentota bacterium
TCGTAATCGCTATCGGAATTTTCGCACGTCCCCCACAGAGAATCCCCAAGTTATAGAAAAAAATACGGAAGCCGTAAAAAAACTTCTTGTTGCATTTCGAGTTTGAATCTGCGGATACTATATTGTTCCAAACTTTTCCGAAGCAGGGTAAATAGTATAGTATTGTGGGAATAGTTGACTGTTACAGGAACATCGTATGGAGTTTACATGTTTAGAAAGTATCCCATACTGAAGGGTTGTGAACCATACCGCACACAACCCTGCTATGGATTTTCAGACTGTTTCAAATGACGATGTAATTTTATCCCTACTTCATACGGGAAGGGCATACTATTTTGGAAAAAACATTACGCATATTATTTGTCACCTCGGAATTAACGCCGCTCGTGAGTACGGGTGGGTTAGCCGAAGTAGCCGCAGCACTACCACGCGCATTACATGCACAGGGGCATGATGTACGCGTTGCGATGCCTTGCTACCAACAGATTTCGGAGGCGTATCGTGGTGAACAGTATTGTTTATGTCAGGCAGATTATGATGATCGGACGGTTCATGGAGCGTTGCGCTGCAGTGTGATTCCCGATACGGATATCCCTCTCTACCTGGTAGAGCATGAAGGTTACTTCGGACGTGAAGCACCTTATGGTACAGGTGCATATGAGTACGAGGACAATGCGGAACGTTTCTGTTTCTTCTGTCTGGCACTGCTTCATGCCATCCCGCAAACGGGCTGGAAACCGGATATTATTCACTGTCATGACTGGCATACAGCAGCTATTCCCACGCATTTGAAAACACGCTATCGTGATGATCCCTATTGGGGTACGGTAAAGACCTTATTTACCATACATAACCTGGCTTACCAGGGACGGTACGACGCATCTCTCTATGGCCATACAGGTTTCCCCCGGGAATTGTTCCATACCGATGCGTTGAAGTATAAAGGGGATATGAACCTGATGAAAGGTGCCCTCACTTTTTCGGATAAGTTGAGCACCGTCAGCCCCCGCTATGCACAGGAAATTCAAACTCTTGAGTATGGTGCTGGACTGCATGATGTGCTCAGCACGCGCAGTACAGACTTACATGGTATTTTGAACGGAGTAGACTATGATATATGGAATCCGAAAATAGACCCACATATCGCCGCCAACTATGATCAATCAAATCTAAGGGGTAAGGATATCTGTAAGGCAACACTCCAGAAAATGTTCGGTCTGCCCGTCGCTGATGTTCCGCTCTTTGGTATTGTAAGTCGGCTGCACTGGCAAAAAGGAATCGATTTGTTAGTAACAGCATTAAAAGATTTCATGCAGAATGATCTGCAGTTGATTATACTGGGTACAGGCGACCCTACCCTTGAAGATAAACTCCGTTCTGAAACAAAAAAGTTTCCTGAAAAACTAGGCGTATATATTGGTTTCGATTCGCCCCGTTCCCACGCTGTACAAGCAGGAAGCGATTTTTTCCTGATGCCGTCGCGCTATGAACCCTGTGGGTTAGGGCAACTCTATGCAATGGCATACGGATCAATTCCCCTGGTACGCCGCACTGGCGGTCTAGTCGATTCGGTACACCACTATCATCCCTTATTCGAAAATAGCACCGAAGCAACCGGCATCGCATTTCTTCCGATGACCCATCAGGCACTAACCCGCAGTATTCAGGAAGCAGTGACAATCTATAAGAACAAAACGCTGTTCCAACAGTTGCGCAGCAACGGTATGAAACAACGCTATTCCTGGAAACGTGCAAGCAATGAATATATCGCCTTGTATAATACAGCTCTTGGCAGGGAGTAGCCATGGACTGCTTTAAGATAACCACGCATACCCCCGAAGCCACTGAAGCACTGGGAGAATCCCTGGCAGCACTACTGCCGCCCGGTGCAGTACTCGCCCTGTATGGCGACCTCGCTACGGGAAAAACCTGTCTGACCCGCGGCATGACACGACACTTTACCGGTGACGATACGGTACATAGTCCTACATTTACTTTAGTGAATGAATATGGAAAAGATCAGGTTTTATATCATATTGATTTGTATCGCCTCGGTTGTGAGGAAGAACTTTTGACACTAGGCTATGAAGATTTTATTGAATCTAACGGTATATGCGTCATCGAATGGGCTGACCGTGCACCAAGATTTCTTCCTGCGCAACGAATAGATATCCATCTTGACCATGCAGGAGGCGATGCACGCACACTATATATAGAAAATCTGGGTATACTTCCCATACAATGGCAACAATCTCTGGAAATAACCGCAACTGAGATCGAAAAAGGAAATACCCCATGAATTTCGCTGTTGAAAATGCCACCCTAAAAGGAAGCGTACAAATACCGGGTTCAAAATCGCACACCATTCGTGCCGTGGCAATAGCAGCACTGGCTTCAGGGGAAAGTGTGATCGAACAACCGCTCGAATCGGCAGATGCATGTGCCGCACGCCACGCCTATGCAATGCTTGGTGCAACCATAAATGAAAGCTCTGACTGCTGGCGCATTCAGGGAACAGGCGGTTTATTTACCCCGCCTGAAAATGTGATTGATGTAGGAAACTCCGGCACGACTATGCGCATGGCATTGGGAAGTGCCGCACTGCTGCAGTCTGGAAAAACCGTGCTGACAGGAGATGATCAGGTGCGCCGCCGTCCTTGCGGTCCGTTGGCAGAATCATTAACAGCGCTAGGCGCAACCGTAGAATCAACGCGCAGTAACGGAATGCCCCCTTTTATTATTTCCGGACCACTACGCGGCGGTACGACCACCCTTGAAGCAATCACCAGTCAGTATGTGAGCTCCTTATTACTGAATACGCCTCTTGCCAAAGGCGATACACAGCTATTGGTACCGTTACTAAATGAAAAACCCTATGTGATTATGACCCTTGACTGGCTACAAAAACAGGGCGTACACATCTCTCACAATGATGAATTAAGCGAATTCCATATTCCCGGTGGACAGCAATACGCCCCTGTACGCCGTGCCATCCCTGCCGATTTTAGTTCTGCCACTTTCTTTCTTGCCGCAGGAGCACTACCTGATAATGAGATTGTATGTTGCGGTCTCGATATGAAAGATACACAGGGTGACAAAGCCGTAGTGGAATATCTCAAGGCGATGGGCGTAAAAATAGTTTTGGATGAACTTGGCATTCGCGTTACCGGTGGTATATTACAAGGCTGCGAATTGGATCTGAATGCCACCCCGGATGCACTCCCCATGTTGGCAGCATTAGCATGTTTCGCCGATGGCGAAACCCACTTGGTCAATGTGCCCCAGGCACGTCTCAAAGAAACCGACCGCATCAGTGTCATGCGCCGGGAACTGGAGAAACTGGGGGCGAAAATTACGGAACAGGATGACGGTATGATTATTGAAGGCACATCATTGCACGGCGGGGATGTGGAAGGTCATGACGATCACCGTGTAATCATGGC
>JAGLCZ010000052.1 GCA_023145975.1 Candidatus Hydrogenedentota bacterium
GCTGAAAAATGACCCGCCATAGGTTCCTCATATCCTGTACGTCGGGCATAATTATTTACCACTGTAAAATCAAAGTAGTCACTGTAGTGATGGTGCATACTATACGAGGCATGCCCAAAGTCCATACGATCTTCCACAATCTCAGAAACGCCCTGGGTAAATGCCTGTGCTGAGGCAGAACCGTTATCCTGGCGTACACCATACATAACGGGAAATCCGACAACCAGAAACACAAACAGCAACACGGCGGAAGCAGCAAACCGCAACAACCGGGGACGAGGATCTTCCACCTGTACAAATAGCAGGAGCACGACTATTGCAGCGGGTACACAAACAAGCAAATCCTGCCGAAATCCATAGCCTATCCCCGCTGCTAATCCGTAAAATAACGTATAAATAAAAAGAGGACGACGGGTATGCCGGTGTTTGAGCAACATGCCCAATATAAAAAAACAAATAAGGATAAAGGGTGCTTTCCCGAAATCACGCAGAGAGGGACAAGACAAAAGGTATGCGGGAGAAGCCGCAGCTATCATTGTTCCGATAAAACTTAAAACACGCCCCATACCCAGACGAAATACACCATACAGCGCAGCAATCATCACCATGTATAAGAAAATACACAGCAGATGTATAGAATGAAAGGAGATACCGAAAAGCCGCCACGCCCAGCCAATCGCATAGAGCAGGTAAAAATGCATATATGCGTACGAACCACTCAGCGGGAAACCTTTGTATTCATCCGGGATAAGTGCCGGATCAAAGTGAGACGTTTCAGTTCGGTAAAAGGCCGCCAATTCAGGAATCGCACCTACATCAATATTATTCATGCCATGTCCGGCAGCAAACATAACGGGCGAAGGAAACGCAGTAAGCACCACACTAAAACGCCATTCAAGAACATCCTCACCCAGCGCATCAAACAAGTGCCAGGCAAACAGACCTCCTGCTAACGCAACAATAATAACAAGCGATACGTCCAGTAGAATCTTTTTATTTTTGAGATTTTGGAACAAACCAATACGCTCCGCACCAAGTCCTGACATCGTACTATCCTGAAAGTAATACCCTCCTATTCTAACTCAAATAAGCCGTCAGGAAATAGTAACCCCTATTTCGCTTTTTCATCGCAGGTTCAAACTCGAAACGCAACCCTCTCTTGATTGAAGATTTTGGCAATAGTTTTGTAACCAAGGGTGACGCTGA
>JAGLCZ010000520.1 GCA_023145975.1 Candidatus Hydrogenedentota bacterium
GTTAGGGACGATTGATAGTAGCCCACCAGTTCACTGGTGGGTATATGTATTTTCCCTCAATTCGTCCTGTAGGGACGATTGAAAACACGGTATCCAGAAAATAGGGACTACAGGAAGGATGGAGGAGAGATAAAGAAGAACAGACAAAGCGCATACAGGCAATAAAGTGTAACTAGAACAGCACCATTCCACCGGTTTAGGGAATGCCCTCTGCGCAGCATGAGTATCATCGCTCCCACAATGATTATCGCGCTGGGAAACATAAAGAACAGCACTGATTTCTCGGCAGTCAGCGGATTGGCGATGGCGGAGGCGCCTGCCACCCAGCATACATTAAGAATGTCCGCACCGATGATATTGCCGATACCAATATCGGATTCACGTTTCATTGCCGCTGCGACGCAGGTTGCGATCTCCGGCATGGAGGTGCCTGCGGCAGTAATGGTCAACCCGATTACGACAGGTGAAAGTTGAAGGGTTTCGGCGATTCCTGTTGCACCCCGCACCAGCAGTTCACTTCCCAATAATACGCCTGTCAGTCCGATACCAAACAGCATGGCAATACGCGATAGGGGTATTTGTCCGGCCTTCGTAACTTCGGGAGCCAGTGCGGGAAGCGTATCCTCCTTCCGTTGGCGGTGTATCTGGCGATAATGTCGATACAGGAACATAATGTAAACGGTGTAGCAGCCGAGCAGGATGAATCCTTCCGTTCGATCCAGAGAACCGTTCATGACAAGCACAAAGCCTATGCACAGTACAAGCACCACCGCGCGTGCACTGATTTTAAAGATGGCAGGATCCACGACAAGGGGGGTGGTTGCAAGCAGTGCTGCCAGTCCCATTGCCAGTGATGCATCCACGATTACAGAACCTATTGCATTGCCTAACGCCAGTTCGGGATACCCATGTAGTGCGGCGTTAAGAGAGGTAAATAGCTCCGGTGCGGTAGTGGCTGCACTTACCAGTACAAGACCGATCAACATCTTGGGCAGGTTTAGCAATACAGCCACGCCCACAGCGCCTTCAACAAACCAGTCCGCCGTTTTCCAAAGTATCAAAACGGCACCTGCTACCAGTAGAATATCTGTAACCACTTAGGACTCCTTGAAAACGCTATTTTTTTTCTTCCTCAAGCGTATTGCGAATACGTTTATAGGAAGCGTACCGTTCCTGTGCCAACTTTTTGTCTTGAACGGCATCTAATACGGCGCAGCCCGGCTCATGAATATGGGTGCAGTTCCTGAAGCGGCATTGCACGCTGTATTCTGCAATATCGGGAAAGTACAAGCCCAGTTCTTCAGGATCTACCTTCCAGAGACCAAGGGTTCTGATTCCCGGTGTATCTATAATACGGGCATTCCCTGCCAATTCGTAAAGCTGTGCTGCTGTGGTGGCATGTTTGCCCCGTTGTGTCGCTTCGCTGACTTCACGGGTAAAGACGCGCAGTTCGGGGTCGAGTCTATTCAAAAGGGATGATTTTCCGACGCCGCTATGTCCTGCGAACACGCTCATCTTGTTGCGTAATGCTTCACGGAGTGAATCAATGCCCTCACCGGTAACGCAACTGGTAGTGTAAACCTGGATACCCAATTCACGGTAGAGTTGCAGCTGTTCCGGTTCTTCTTCAACAAGGTCTGTTTTATTGACACAGATCGCCGGTGTTACGCCGCCCAGTTGTGCCGTAATGAGGAAACGGTCTATCAGTCCCGGACGGAAAGGGGGATGCGCTGCGGCGGCAACAACCAGTAACATATCTACATTTGCCGCTATCAACTGCCGTTCCACACCGCGTCGTTGTGGTGAGTAGCGGAGCAGCAGCGTTTTGCGTTCTCCTACACCGCGTACAATATCGTTGCCGTCCTGATCATGCTC